>DASQAY010000096.1:0-2326 GCA_035635515.1 Candidatus Eiseniibacteriota bacterium
CTTCCTGACAGCGGGCTTGCTGGTGGCGCTGTTTGTCGACCAAGCGATGGCATCGGGGTCAGGCACGCAGCGCAGGTTTGCGCTGGCTGTGACTGGCCTGGCCGTGCTGGCGCTGATGCCGCGGCCCCTCCCGGTGCTCCCGGCGACGCCGCCGCCATTCTTCACCACGGGCGCAATCGGCCAGGTGCGGCCGGGCAGCGTGGCGCTGGTGGCGCCCTTCTCCCAGGCCCACACCGGGTCGGTGGCCATGGGCTGGCAGGCCCAGGCTGGCTTTCGCTTTCGAATGCCTGACGACTACGCGTACGGACCGAACTGGCTCAGTCCGCCCGACTCCGAGACGCAGAGCGCCATGGCAGCCATCCAGCTCACTGGGGACCGACCGCTGCTGGGTGAGCCGGGCCGGCAGCGGCTGCTCGGGGAGCTGCGCCGCTGGCACGTCGAGACGGTGATCGTCGGCCCGATGGACAACCAGCCCCTGATGGTCGACTTCATGACCTGGCTGCTCGGCCGTCCCCCGGCGCAGGACGGGGGTGTCTTCGTCTGGTGGGACGTTGATCGTGTCGCGTGACCTCTCCCGACGCGCCCCGCACGGAGGGGCCGTGAAGAATGGCTAGGCCGCTCGGACCGAATCGTCCGGAAGGTCAGGGAGCTGCCGCGCTCCGCGGAGGGCACGGAGCCGCTCCTGGTGGTAGCGCTCATCCTGGCCGAAGAGGGCCGTGCGCGACGACAGCCGGATGCGCATCATCGTTACCAGCGCCCGGACGCCGTCCCGCCAGGTGACCTTCTTCCCTTCCTCCCGGTTACGCGCGTAATAGGTGATGGGGATCTCGTGGATGCGGTAACCGAGGCGGAGGAGTCGGGCCGTAATCTCCGCGTCGGTGTCAAACCGGTTGGCGCGCAGCTTCAACCGCCGCATCAACTCGGTCCGCATGACTTTGAACCCGGTGGCCATATCCTGGATGTAGGAGTTGAAGAGGATGTTGGCGATCGTCGTCACGAAATGGTTGCCCATCACGAACCAGTAGCTGTAGGCGGTGTGTCCGGCGAACCCGCGGAAGCCGTACACGACGTCGGCGCGCCCCTCCAGAATGGGGGCGATCAGCCTGGCGTAATCGAGCGGGTCGTACTCGAGGTCCGCATCCTGAATCAGAACGAGTGGAGCGGTGATGGCCTGCAGCCCTGACTGCAAGGCCGCGCCCTTCCCCCGGTTGCGGTCGTGCCGGATGACCTGGACCCGAGCGTCGCTCCGGAATCGCTCCGCGATGTCGACGCTGCCGTCGGTCGAGGCGTCGTCCACCACCACGACCTGCGCCACGCTCGGCTGGCGCAGCACCCGCTTCAGCACGGCTTCCAGCGTGGCGGCCTCGTTGTAGGCGGGCACGATCACACCCAGCGTGGGGTCCACAGTCTTCCCAACTCGGCGCCAGCGCGAAATTTGCGGCCCCGATCGCCATCCGCCTGCAGCCAACCCCGGAGTCCTAGGCCTTGACCGATGACTGGCTCCGGAGACTGGATTCGAACCAGCAACCTCGGCGTTAACAGCGCCTTGCTCTACCGTTGAGCTACTCCGGAGTGCAGTCGACATTATAGGTTCCGCCCCACACCGCGATCGTTCAGAGCGACCGTCCGCGAATGCATCGATGGCGGACGTTGGGCACCCGTCGGTCCCGCGAGCCCGGTGCTAGGCGGCCGCAGACGAATCGGTTGGGAGGTCCGGCAGGCGCCGGTGGCTCCGCAGGGCTGCCAGCCGCTCACGGTGATACGCGTCCTCTTCCCCGAACAAGGCCCGCCGCGACGCCAGCCGGAGCCGGGCCAGGGTGACCAGCGCCTTCACCCCATCCCGCCAGGTGAGCTTCTTCCCCTCCTCACGGCTGCGGGCGTAGTAGCCGATCGGCACCTCGTGGATCCGGTACCCCAGCCGGAGCACGCGGGCGGTGATCTGGGGCTCGATGTCAAATCGGTTGCCTGACAGCCGCAGCCGGCGCATGAGGTCGGTACGCATGCACTTGAAGCCGGTTTCCATGTCGTTGAGGTAGCAGTTGAAGAGCACGTTGGTGGCGGTGGTCACCAGGCGGTTGCCGATCACGAACCAGTAGGAATAGGCGGTCTGGCTGGCAAACCCACGCACGCCGTAGACGACGTCGGCCCGGCCCTCAAGGATGGGCGCGATCAGCCGCTGGTACTCGAGCGGGTCGTACTCCATGTCCGCATCCTGGATCACGACCAGCGGCGCCGTGACCGCCTCGAGGCCGGTCTGGATGGCCGCACCCTTCCCCCGATTGACCGGGTGATGGAGCACCCGCACCCGAGGATTGGAGCGGAACCG
>DASQAY010000097.1:0-11532 GCA_035635515.1 Candidatus Eiseniibacteriota bacterium
GGCCTCCGAGAGGGTCACGGCCGCGGGTACTGAAAGGCGGCCGGATTGGCCAACGCCAGTAAGGCCAGCAGCATGCGGTAGGCGGCCCGGTAATCATCTGTCTGGTACCGAATGGTCCGCCCGCTCACCCGCTCGACGCCGGGAACGTCCAGGCAGTTGTCGGCCATCAGCGTGTTGTTCCAGTCGATCTCCAGGATGAAGGGACCTTTCGGCTGGAAGAGGGGGCGGCTGGCGAGCTGCCCCAGGGCCCGGGCAGCGCCCTCTTGGATACGGCGGGAGGCTTCGCCCGGGTGGAGCGAACGGGCCGCCATCCGGGTGAGCGCCTCCTTGACGATGACCCCCTCGATCCCGGGCAGGTCCTGCTGGGCCTCCTCGATGCAAGCCCGGTCGCCGGTGATCAAGGCCGTCCTGACTCCGTAGGTGCCGGCCAGAGCCGCGTTGAGCGTGGCTTCGCTCTGATGCTTGCCGTTGAGCCGGATGTCATAGATCGTCCGGCCGCCGTACGTGTGGTCCTGGATGGCGCGGGGGGTGCCGATGGAGGCGTGGTAGCCAATGAAAAAGGCGGCCGCAAACGTGGCATCCAGGCCGGCGCCCATCGAGTACGGCTTGTCGCCCCCGGTGATCACCTCGGCCGCCGGATCGAGCTCGTCGAGCAGGAGGTTTCGCATGTCGCCGTGCGAATCGTTGACCAGGAAGCGGGTGGCGCCGGCGGTCCTGGCCCCGGCAATCGCGGCGTTCGTCTCCGCCGTCATCCAGCGGCAGGACCGCTCGTACTCGGGGGTCCCGCGCATAACCTGGAGGAGGTGGGCCACCCCTGCGACCCCCTCCATGTCGACCGAGATGAAGACACCGTCTCTCTTGGGGGACTCTCCCTCACCAGGCAAGGCGGTACCCATTGTAGGGGCGGGGGGAAATGGGGTCCTGGTTCCGGGGGGCTTGGAACAAGGAACCCCGCCGAAGAGTATAAGGCGGCGACCACCGGCGAGCCAACTGGTAGTTAGTACTCGGCCAGGCGCCGGAGGGCGGCGGCGACCTTGTCGGTGTTGAGCATGAACGCATGTTCGAGGGCGGCGCTGAAGGGCATGGCGGGCACGTCGGGGCTGGCCACCCGGGTGACCGGCGCGTCCAGGTGGGCAAACCCCCGCTCGGCCAGCTCAGCGGCCACCTCGGCGCCAAATCCTCCCGTCCGGTTGGCCTCGTAGATCACGGCCACCCGGCCGGTCTTCTCTAACGACTGCAGGCAGGCAGCCAGGTCCCACGGCCGGAGCGTCCGCAGGTCGATCACCTCGACGCTGATGCCTTCGGCCTCCAGCCGCACGGCGGCTTCCTGGGTCACCGCGCGCAGGTAGCCGTAGGTGATGGCCGAGACCGTCGTCCCTTCCTTGACCACGGCCGCCTGGCCGAGGGGGAGCAGCGCCGCCTCCCCATCCGCCACCGGCCCGCGGGCGGCCCGATAGAGCTTCTTCGGCTCCAGGAAAATGACCGGATCCGGGTCGCGGATGGCGGCCTTGAGCAAGCCCTTCGCATCGGCGGGGGTCGACGGGAGCACGACCTTCAATCCCGGGACGTGGCAGAAGTAGGCCTCCACCGACTGGGAGTGATAGAGCGCGCCGCGCACCCCACCGCCGGTCGGAGCCCGGATCACCAGCGGGCAGGAGAAGTCGCCGTTGGAACGGTAGCGCACCTTGGCGATCTCGTTCACGATCTGATTGAAGGCCGGGAAAATGTAGTCGGCAAACTGCATTTCGGCGACCGGGCGGTAGCCTTCCAGTGCCAGTCCCTGGGCCACGGCCGCGATGCTCGATTCAGCCAGCGGCGTATCCAACACCCGCTCGGCACCGAAGCGCGTCTGCAGGCCCTCGGTGGCTTTGAACACACCCCCCTTCAGTCCCACGTCCTGGCCCAGCACGCACACCCGCGCATCCCGGTCCATCTCCTCGAGCAGCGCGTCGCGGATCGCCTGGACGAGGGTTCGGTCAGCCATCCGCGTACACATGGTGGGTGAGCGTCGACGGATCGGGCTCGGGCGCGGCCTCCGCCGAGACGGTGGCCGCCTCGACCTCGCGCACCACCTCTTCCTGTAAGCGCGCATCGTCCGGTTCGGTAAGCCACCCCACCGCCAGCAGCCAGGCGCGCATTCGCGGCACGGGATCCTTGGCGGCTTCGGCCTCCAGCTCCGCCGGATCCCGATAGGCGCGCTGATCGTCATCCGTCGAATGGGATTGGAGGCGCAAGACACGGGCTTCGATCAGGGTCGGGCCGTCACCCCGCCGGGCCCGTTCGGCCGCCGCCCGAACCGCGGCGTGGACGGCGAGGAAGTCGTCACCCGCCACCGCCACCCCAGGAATCCCATAGGCCGCTGCCCGCGAGGCGACGCCCGGGCCCGCCACCTGTCGCGCCTCGGGCACCGAGATGGCCCAGTGATTGTTTTCACAGAGAAAGACCACCGGACACCGATGGAGGGCGGCGAAGTTCAATCCTTCGTGGAAATCGCCCTGGCTGGTGGCGCCCTCCCCAAAACTGACGAAGCAGAGCGCGCCCTCCGCACGCCACTTCAGGGCCAGGCCGATCCCGGCCGCCTTGGGGATCTGGGTGCCCACCGCGCTGGAGCCGATGATGATCCCTCGCCGGCGGCTGCCAAAATTGCCGGGCGTCTGGCGGCCGCCGCTGGAGGGATCCGCGGCTCGGGCGAACGCCGACAGCATGAGCTCTTCCGGCGTGAACCCGCAGGCGAGGGCGGCGGCGAAGTCCCGGTAGTAGAGGCAAAAGCGATCGCGGCCGGGTTGGAGGGCGGTGATGGCCGCCACCTGGGCCACCTCGTGCCCGCGGGGAGAGATGATGAAGGCCAGCTTGCCGGCGCGGTTCAGGATAAACCGCCGATCGTCGAGATAGCGAGCCCGGAGAACGATGCCGTAGGCAGAGAGGACACGCTCTCGGGTCAGCCCATCGAACTCGGCCGGGGTCGACACCGGGCTATTAAACCCGGATTCACACGTCGGGCGCTGCCCCGCTCGGCTGCCGGATGCCACCCAGCCCCGGATTGTCTTTTAAACCGAAAATCCGGTTCAGGCTGGAGATCAGCTCGTAGTCGCCGCTGGCCACCGCCTCCCGTGCGGCGGCGGTTGGGGCATGGAGCACCTTGGCGAGGGCGCGCCGGAGGACCTCCCGTGCCTCAGCGCGAGACAGGAATCGATTACGGCGCAGCAGGCGCTCGAGTTCCAGGGCGCAGATCTCGTCCACTCGGCGTCGGAGGGCCACGATCACGGCACCGGCCTGACGCCCGGCCGCCCAGGCACCGAATGCTCGGGTTTCCTGATTCACAATCGCCAGGCCGTCGCGAATCGCCGGCCCCAACGCCGGGTCATCCCCGGCCTCCTCGCCGGCCAGACCTTCCAGGTCGATCAGTTCGATACCCGGGAGGTGCCTGGCTCCCAGATCGACGACCCGGGGAACCGAAAGGTCGACCACGAGCAACGGCCGCCCCTGCCGGCCTGCGACAGCATGCCGGAGCTGCTCACGATGCACCAGGCGGTTTTGGGCCGCGGCGCAACAGACCAGGACGTCGGCATCCGCGAGCTCCTGGCTGAGCCGCGCCAGCGGGACGGCCTCGCCTGCTTGCCCCGCGAGGGGCCGGGCCCGTGCCGCCGTCCGTCTG
This sequence comes from Candidatus Eiseniibacteriota bacterium, assembly GCA_035635515.1. GTDB lineage: Bacteria > Chloroflexota > Dormibacteria > CF-121 > CF-121 > CF-121. The sequence goes on from DASQAY010000097.1 coordinate 3,656, forward strand.
CATATCACGACCCTGGCCGCCTCGGCCCGCGCCCGTTCGGCTACCGCCCGCGCCACCCTGCCGGCTCCAAGAATGAGGACCGTGCGGCCGTGAAGACCCCCGAGATGGACGGACGCGACCTCGACCGCCCGCGTGCCGATCGATCGGTGAACCGTCCTGAGCTCAGTCTCCTTCCTGACCCGACGTCCGGCGTGAATCGCCCAGCGGAACAGTCCGTCGATTTGCGGACCGAGGCTACCAGCCTGTTTGGCCGCGGCGTAGGCCGCCTTCACCTGCCCCAGCACCTCGGCCTCGCCCACCACCATCGAATCCAGTCCGGCGGTGACCCTGAAGAGATGCTCGGCTACCTCGAGCCCGGCAAGGGCACGGGCGAACGGCTGCACCGCAGCCCAGGACATGCCGCGGTCGTCGCACAGAAACTGTCCGAGCCGGCCGGGATCCGGCGGCCCGGCGGAGACAATGTAGACCTCGATACGGTGACAGGTCGACACGATGACGGCTTCGGTCGCGATGCCCTGCCGTACCAAACGGCCAAGGCTTTCCTGGATCTCCCCGGGGGTGTAAGCGAACCGCTCTCGCAGGGAGAGAGGGGCGCGTCGATGCGACAGCACCATGGCCGACAGGGCTGCGACCTGCCGGCCCCGGGCGACCCCATCAACCGGCTCGCTAATGCCGGCCAGCGACGGTGTCGTCTTCCGCGAGTTCCAGAAGCGGAAACGCGCGGTGTCTGCGGGGCGGAACCAGGAAGTTCTGGCGCCGCGTCGCGGTGATAAAGCGTTCCAGCCCATTGTTCTCGTCGGCCACCCCATGCTGCGTCACGAGATCGAGCGACGCTTGATTTCGGCGCATCGTGGCAAAGAAGTCGGCGGTCGGCACGAAGACGGTGAATTGCAGTTTCGGTTGGTTACTTCCATTCGGGACGTCCAGTGAGTCGAACCCGGGCCCGTCCATGCGGATGTGGATCGGCGTGGTATCGGCGGCGCGAGAGGAGCGCTGGAGAGCGGCCAGGTGGCCCATCCGATGCTGCCCTTCGAAGGTGTTGATGGCCTCGGCGTTCCGCAAGGCGTCGTCTGTCCCCTGGAAGACGTTGCGTAAGAACGCCGGACCGCCCCCATCGGTGAACTGGTCTGTGTTACCGAGCGCTGGGATCGGATCAGATCGGAACAGATACTGGACGCGTTCCGTAAACGGTTCGTCCGGCGGGGCATAGAACTGCTCCAGGTCCTGAATCACATGCGAGAGATGCTGAATGGCCCCGTTGGCAAAATAGTCGCCGGGGCGGCTGGTGGTCAGCCTGGCGGAGCGGTTGCCCTGGAATGTGGTGATCTCCGCCGGACCGCTGCCGTCGGTGTGCTGGTCGGCAAACCCCATCCACATGGGCGACTGCTGATTGACGTCCGCCGCAAAGGAAAGGTGATTCTGGTCGGCGACTTTCCGGGGCAGGCCAATCTGCTGGAACATGACCCGGTTCGAGGTGATCCGGAATAACCCGCGGAACTGGGGGGACCGGAGTGCCTTCCCCGCGAGGCGGTTGCTGCCGTTGACCAGCCACGCCAGGACGTCCGCCGTGTGGCCCAGGGCGTCGCTGCGCAGGGTCAGCAGGACGTCATTGTGTTCGATCCGCACCGGGACGTTGAAGGTCTGCTTGGTGATTCCCGGGTTTTGCGGCGAGACATCGGTGGGACTCGGCACCGCCTCCTCGAGGGCAAACCGGTTCGGGTTGGCGCGCAATCGTGGAAGATGCCGCCGAACCAGCGGCCCTCGCATCCCACCGGGGAGCCGGTTGAAATACGGTATCCCGTACGCCACGAAGGTGAAGAGCCCCTGCGGACTGAAGGGGTATCGTGATTCGACCGTCTCCAGGGCTTCAGCCAGGATCTCCTGGTCGTCGTGAGACGGATTGCGGCTGAGCGCGAGGGTCACGAAGCGGGTGAAGACCGGCCCGAAGCGGACAGGCACCCCGCTGATCGTCTGAGCCGGGGCGATGAAAGCTCCGATATCGAACTGGATGTCCGGCAGCGTGGCTGGCGCCGTGTGGGCCAGGCGATTCGCCGGTGCAGCCAGCACCTCGAGGACTCCCGGAAACGACAGGGCCAGTCCGGTTGACGCGGCGACCTTGAGCACGGTTCGACGGCTGACTGTGCGGTCTAACGGGCTACTGACACCCATTGCGACCTCCCCCAAAAACTGATTCGGCGTGCGGCGCGACACCCCGGCGAGTCCTCCCCAACGGACACGGCGCCGGGTCAATCCGAGCGTACGCGCCGAAGACTGCGAACCGGGTCACGGCGGAGCAACGAGTCGAGAACGCCCTGACCGGGGCGGACCGCAGCCGGATCGCGCCCTATCTGGAAGGCGATTCTGGCGATCGCTGGCCTGGTTGGAAGTCGTTACCGGTTGGTCGCGAGGTGTGCGTTGTGTTGTGCGTCCGGGGGGCGCTCACTGGTGGCTGGGAGGAGCGAGACCTGTGTCAGCTCGACGAACGCTGACTGCCTGGACGGCGGTAGGGGGATCGCTCGTCTGGATGACTTCGCTCCTCCTCGTCAGGCCGGACGGCGCCAAATCCGAGTCCGTCACTAATCGGGAGCACCGTGCTCTCCAGCTGAGGGTGATGCAAGAAGGTCTCATTGAAGGCGCGCAGGGCATCGGTGTCGGCGTCGTGGTCTCCGGCGGCAATCCGTCCGCTCCAGAGCAGGTTATCGGCCAGGATGACACCGCCCGGCCGCATCTTGGGCAGCAGGGCCTCCAGGTAGGCGGAGTACTCGGTCTTGATGGCGTCGATGAAGGCGAGATCGATCCCCGCCGCCAGCCGGGGCAGGACACGCAGCGCCGGCTCATTGATGACCCGGATCCGGTCGCCCACCTGGGCCCGGATCCAGAACCGCCGGGCCCGGTCGGTGCGGCTGCGGTCGGGGTCGATGGTGTCGATCCGCCCGTCCGGCGGGAGCGCCGTGGCCATCCAAAGAGTGCTGAACCCGATGGCGGTCCCGACCTCGACCACCCGAGCCGGCCGGACCGCCGCCACCATCACATGCAGGAAGCGCGCCACCGGGAGTTGCACGATAGGAATGCCTTCGGCTCGCCCGACGGCCAGCATCTCGCTGGCCACCGCGTCGAGCCCCGGATGGACCTTCTCCAGGTAGTCGAGGTCCTGCTCACCGAACGGCATGGGCGACCGAGGGAAAGTGGTTAAGCGGCCCGTGCCCATGGCCCAGGTCCGGCGCCTGCGCCATGGCCGCGGAGAGATAGGTTCGCGCCTCGTCGACAGCCGCCGCCACGCTCAGGCCGCGGGCCAGCCCGGCCGCGATGGCAGCCGAGAAGGTACAGCCGGTGCCGTGGGTGCTGGTCCCGCGCACCCGGGGCGCTCGGAATTCGCGGACGCCGTCCGCATCCACCAGCAAGTCCACGACGGGGTCCTCTTCCCCGTGCCCCCCCTTGATCACTACGTTGCGCGCCCCCAGGGCCAGGATGGCTCGAGCCGCCGCGATGCGGTCAGACAAGGTGCCCGCCGGCAAGCCGGCAAGCGTCTGCGCCTCCGGCAGGTTCGGGGTCACCACCTCGGCCAGCGGCAGCAGGTGTCGGCGCAATGCCTCCACTGCGTCCTCCCTGAGCAACCGGTCGCCGCTCTTGGCGACCATCACCGGGTCCACCACCAGGTGCGGCAGCCGATGGGCGCGCAGGCCTTGGACGACCACATCGATGATCTTCGCACTCGACAGCATGCCGGTCTTGACCGCCCCGATGGCAAAGTCTTCGCTCACGGCATCCAGCTGGGCTCGGATCACATCGGGGTCGATGTCCTGCACCGCCCGCACGCCTACCGTGTTCTGGGCGGTGATGGCGGTGATGACGCTCAGGCCGTAGACGCCGTTGGCGGCAAAGCTCTTCAGGTCTGCCTGGATGCCTGCGCCGGCGCCCGAATCCGAGCCGGCAATCGTGAGTGCGACCGGGATGCTCACGCTCGTCGTCCCAGCACCAGGTAGACGCCGCCACCGACGAGCGCCCCGACGTACCCGGAGATATCCGTGTTGTGCAGCAGGTTCACAGCCAGGGGGCTCTGCCAGAGTGTGGAATCCACGAACGGGACGGCCACGACGACGCCGATGAGCCAGGCCGCCACGGCCCGCCAGCTCACGAGTCCGGGCGCGGGCTGGTGCCGCCGAAGGATGAATTGGTCGACCAGCACCACGGCCGCCCAGGACGGCACCCAGAGGTAGGTGATCAGCAGGAAGTTGGTGTACTGGTCTTTGAAGTTCGAGATAAACATGGCGAAGTAGGCGAGCACGCCGCCAAGACAGCCCAGCAAAAGGGCCGCGGTCCAGCGCCGCATTCGCATGTTGAGGGCCAGACCGGAAAGCCCGGCGGTGTAGACATCGAGGTAGTTGGCCCAGATCTCCCCTACGGCGACGAAGAGCAGGAAGGGGACGACGATCAGGGCCGGTGCCTGGCTGCCGATCAGGCCGAGCAGATCGCCCGCCTGCTTGGGTTCGATGCTGGCCACCAACACTCCCAATGCGCCGAAGAGAAACATGGAGACCGCGGTGCCGCCCCCGACCCATCCGGTGACCGAGCGCACCGAGGTGCGGATCGGCAGGTAGCGCGAGTAGTCCGAGGCGAAGCTGAACCAGGAAGCGACCAGGGCGAAGATCACGCTGGTGCCCAGCACCCAGGCGGCGACGTGATCCGCGCCGGCGACCGTCGCGCCCAGGGTCCAGTGCATCCTGGGCAAGAGCGCCACAAAAAGCAGCGCGCAAAAGGCGATAAAGACGAGCGCCCCATATTTTTCAAAGACCTGGATGGTCTGATGCCCATACACGGCGACCAGCACGGAAATCACGACCACCACCAGCAGCGCGATGGCGCTGAGCCCGTTCCCCGAGGGCAGGCCTGCGAGGTGTCCGAGCTGCAGCAATGCCTGGGCCGCGATCACGCAATCGACGGCGAACCAGCCGACCGCCAGGAAGAGCGTAAAGAAGGCGCCCGGGTAGGCGCCCCGCACCCCGAAGGTCCGCCGGGCCGCGACCACCTGGGTGGTGCCGAACCGCGGGCCTGCGGTGCTCAGCAAACCATGCACCACCGCCGAGGCGAGCGAGCCGACCGCCACCGCCAGGATCGACTCCAGCGTGCCCAGCCCAAAGCTGATGAGCAGCCCCCCGGTAATCAGCGAGGCGAAATTGGCGAACGCCGCCACCCAGAGCAGCCCGACGTCGCGCGCGGTGCCCTTGCGTTCGGCTGCCGGGATCGCGTCGATCCCATGGGTTTCGACTTTCAGAAAGGCGTCCGATTGAACGTCGCGCACGACCTGCGCAGTCATCGGCATCCCTCCGCTGGCATTACCCAGATCAGGTTCTATGGGTTGGCGACCACTGCCGCCTCTCAGCGCCCGCGCGCGCACCCCGTAATGGACTTACTTTATCAGTAGCGGTGGGGAGGTCCTTACCAGTAGCGCTCTTCTTTCCAGGGGTCGGCCCACAGGGGGTTGGCGGGCAGGCGATGCGATCACGCAGCGCCGGTGCTCGAAGTCAAGAGGAAGAGCCGTGGCGGCTCTTGGCTTCGAGCAGCAACCGCCAAGGGGGAGTCCCCTATCGACGGGACAACGGGGCCGTGGATCACCAGTATCGTTCTTCCGTCCAGGGATCGGCCCCGTTGTTGTAGCCGTTGACTTCCCAGAAGCCCAAGCGGTCGTGCTCCACCCACTCCAGGCGCTCCAGCCATTTGGCGCTCTTCCACGCGTACTTCTTGGGAACCACCAATCGGAGCGGCCCGCCATGATCGGGCGGCAGCTCCACGCCGTCGTGCCGATAGGCAATCAGGACGTCGCTATCGGCGAGGACGTCCACCGGGACGCTGGTGGTGTAGTTCTGGGCGCAGTGGGCGACCACAAAGCGGGCGCTGGCGCGCGGTTGGACCAGGCGGGCGAGCTCGGCAAAGCTAACGCCTTCCCAGGTGTTGTCCAGCCGGCTCCAGGTGGTGACGCAGTGCATGTCCGCCGTCACGGTGGTGACCGGCAGCTGGCGGACCTGCTCCCAGGTCAGGATGGTGGGTTTCTCCACCTCGCCGTCCAGGCGCAACCGCCATTTCGTCATGTCGTAGCGGGGCGTGCTGCCGTAGCTCAGGACCGGCCACTTGTCGGTCAGCACCTGGCCGGGCGGCAACCGGTGAGGATCGGCGACCACCCGCGGATCCTGCACGCGATCGCGACGAACGATTCCCACACCTCTACCTATCGCGTCCCGCGCGGGTCTATTCCGTGACGTCGGCCGGGAGGACGGTCCGCAGCTCCTTCCGAAACTGATCGAAGGCATCCACGACCACGTCGCTCACGCCGTACACGCTCATCACCCGATCGATGGCGCCCTCGACCTCGTCCACCGGAAGCAGGTCGGTCTCCACCTCAAACCACGGGACGTCGATTCCGCCGGATGTCCGCCACACCCCATCTGTCAATGCCACCGGTACGTATCCCCGTGTATCCGCCATGGCCCCACACTACTATGGCCAGCGGGTATGCACATCTCCCCTCTGACTGCCCCGGGCGTTCCGGTCGCGCTGCTCACCGTGCCGCTGGCGCTGTTCGTGGTGCTGGCGGAGACGACCATCGGCACGGTGTTTACGGTCTTGGTGTTGCAGACCCGCGGCGACCTGACCCGCGGGTTCCTGAGGTTCATCGCACTGGCCGAGCTGGGCCTGGCGGTGCTGGCGCTCCTGGCGGCTCTGGGAGCGCCGCCCGCCTCATACGTCCGGCTGCTGCCCATCGACGGGGCGGCGGCGGGGCTCTTACCCGGTCTGCTGGCGCTAGTGGTGGTGGCCCTCGCCGCTGCGGCCTGGGCGACCTGGACTGGCCGGTCCGGCCTGCTCACCTGGCTCCCACCCGCCCTGACGTGCGGCGCGCTGCTGGCAGCCGTAGCCCTGACCTTTGTAACCATGGGCGGGTCGGTGGTCGATGGCCTGGCGATCGCCGGCCTGGCCATCGTCTCCAGCATGGTCCTGGGCGCGGCCACCACGGGCATGCTGCTCGGCCACTGGTACCTGGTCACACCGGCGCTGACCAACCGGCCGTTGTTGCGCGCCATCGCCATCCTGCTGGTGGCGCTGGTCGTGCAGCCGGTTCTCTTCCTGCCCGGCTTGCTGGGGCTGGCCAGGTCGCCGGCGTCGTTCTCCACCATCCTGACCCAGAACCCAACGCTGGCGGTGCTTTGGGCCCTGGGGGCGGTCGGCTTGCCCTTGCTCGCCGCGGGATTGGCGTTTCCTACCTGCCGGATGCGCTCGTTCATGTCGACCACCGGGCTGCTCTACCTGGCCATGATCGCGTTACTGCCGGGACAACTGCTGGGTCATTTATTGCTCTTTGTGACGGCGGCCTGATACTCAGCGGCTCAGCTTTCGCTGAACCATTTCGACCGGCATTTTTGCCGCCCACCGCTTAGAATCCCGCCAGGTTTCGCTCAGCCGTTTACGGGGGGAAAAGACCAGATGCCTCGAACCATTGTTCGGACCGTGCTCGCGGGCATTCCGTCGCTGCTGATCCTGGGGGTGGCCGGCCCCATCGTTCTGGGAAGTGTTGCGCCGAGCAGGGGAGCGATCCACCCCCAGGCCGCGGCCGCCGCCATGATCACCACCATCCGGAGCGTCGGATTGGCTGGTCCCGACCGGCTGACCGCCGCGGCCGTGGCCGAGGCTAAGCTGCACCAGGTCCCTCCGCCGTCGCTCGCCGACCAACCGGCTGCGGCGGCGCCCGCCTGGCGACCCGCCCCCGGCGCGGCGCCAGCACCGCCCGCCCCGCCGGCACCACCGGTGGCGAGTGGCTCCGGTGCGGTTGGGGGAGCAGCCGGTCAGGAGTTCGCGCTGATCAACCAGGACCGGGCGGCCAACGGCGT
>DASQAY010000098.1:0-4664 GCA_035635515.1 Candidatus Eiseniibacteriota bacterium
TGCCGGCATCGTCCGCCCCGGCGGCCAGCGGCCGCCGCCGCTGCGCGCGCAGCGCGGCGCGGTTCTGCTGCCAGACTACCCAGATGCGTTGCACCGCGGTGAAGTTGGTTCCCACTGCCAGGATCACCAGAGCCAGCGTGAGCACCACATGGTGGCCAACGATGCCGTCGAGGAGTAGGCCGGCCACGATGATCACCACCCGCTCCGGCCTGGCCAGGATCCCGACCTCACAGGTAAAGCCCAGGCTCTGCGCCCGGGCCCGCACGTAGCTCACCAGGAACGACCCGGCCAGCGCCAGCAGGATCAGGACGGGCTGCACCATCTGATGCTGCCCCAGGAAAAACACCAGGAGGCCCAGATAGACCAGGCCCTCCGAGTAGCGGTCGACGGTGGAATCGAGGAAGGCGCCGTAGGGGTACACCTTGCCGGAGGCTCGGGCCAGCGCCCCGTCCAGGATGTCGAAGAGGCCCGCGAACCACAGGATGAACCCGGCGATGGTCAGGTGGCCCACCGCCAGCGCGGCGGCCCCGGCCCCCGTGATCACCAGCCCGAAAAGGGTCAGCATGTTGGGGGTGAGCGGCGAGTCGCGGAAGACACTGACCAGCCGTTCCGCCCACTTGCGCACCCAGGCCTGAAATTTCTGTGTAAACATCAGTTCGGACTCAGGGTGGGTTCAAGCTCCCGCGCCGGGGCCGGCACCGCCCCGGCCGCCGCCTGGCGATAGACGTCCAGGACCTGTCCGGTGACCCGCTCCCAGTCGTACTGGACGACCGTCCGCTGGCCGGCCTGTCCCATGTCCCGCCGGAGGGCCTCGTCCTTGATCAGCACCCGGAGGGCGCTGGCCAGCTGCCCCTTGTCTTTGCGGTCGACCAGGATACCTTCGCGCCCGCTGTGCACCACCCACCGGAAGCCGTCGATGTTGGTGGCCACGATCGGCTTGCCGGCGGCCATGGCCTCCAGCAGGATCAGACCGAAGCTCTCGTCGCCGGTGTTGGGGGCGCAGAAGATATCGCAGCTGGCGTAATAGCGGGGCAACTCGTCGGCCGAGACGTAGCCGGCCATGATCACGTCCGGGAGCTGCTTGCGGGCCAGGAAGTTGGCATACCAGCGCCGCATGGGGCCGTCCCCCACGATCACCAGGCGCAACTGGGGGAAATCCTCCTTCAGCCTGGCAAACGCGCGCAGCAGGTAGCCCAGGCCCTTGCGGTATTCGAGCCGGCCGACGAACAGGATGTTCACCTTCCCGTCCCGCAGTTCGGGGAGCGGCGGCTGGTCGCGGAAGCGGGCCACATCGATGCCGTTGGGCACGATCCGGTACTCGCCCGGGAAATAGTGCTGCACGAAGTCGCGGGCCGGAACGGACACCGCGATCCGGGCGTTGAGCCGCTTGACGTACCGCTTGAGCAGCTGCTTGCCGTAGTAGTAGCCAACGTTGGAGCGGGCAAACGCGTGGAAGGTGCCCACCGTGGTGGCTTCCGAATACCGGAGGGCGGTCATGGGCAGCACCGGCATCAGCGGCTCGTGGAGATGCACCACGTCGAAGCCGCCCTCCCGCATGTAACGCTTGATCCGGTTTGTGAGCTGCAGGCTCACGCTGATGCGGGCCACCGACCCGTGCATGGGGATGGGAAAAGGCCGCCCGACCCGAACGAAATCGGGGTGGGTTTCCGCGTACTCGCGGTCCGAGCACGGCGCAAACACCGTGGTATCGTGACCCCGCCTGCGCAGCTCGGCCGCCAGGTGCCGCACGTGCTCGGTCACCCCGCCAGGGTGCGCGTAATCGTAAGCGGAGATCAACGCGATTTTCATGGCTTCCCCATCACGATCTAGTCGCCGGCGACCGCACGCACGGCCGACAGCCCGTGACGCATCCACATCCGGCCGATCCGGCGGAACTTCAGCTGGGCGATCCGCCGGTGGGTCACGAAGTCCCAGTAGGTGCCGTGGGCCTGCGTCTGGCTGCCCGCGATCGCGGTCTTGAGCTGGGCCGCGGTGGTGCCCGGGAAGGTCGTGTAGCCGGTCCCGATCCCCTCCAGGTGGTGGCTATCCGAGCAGCCGACTTGCGGCAAGTGAAAGCGGCCGTCATTCAGCCGCTTGATCTTGGCGGCGCAGGTGCGACCTGCCACCGAGGGATTGAAGGTCTCCACCGCGTCGAAGTAGATCTCCGGAGAGGGGTGCTTCATGATGCCGTCGAAGGAGCGGAACCCGATGCTTCGGGTGAGCATCGAGAACGGGTGCACGGCAATGGCCAGACCGCCCTGCTCGTGGATCTGCCCGATGGTCCACTCCAGGGGCCGCCACATCGGCACCGGCTTCTCAATGTAGAGCGCCAGCAGATGTCCATGCAGGGTGGTCAGCTCACTGCCGGGCACCACGCCGAACTTGTACTCGTTGGCCATCTCCATGGCCTCGTAACTGCCGGTGAGGCGGTCGTGGTCGGTGATGGCGATCACGTCCAGGTCGGTGCGGTCGCGAACATAGTCCAGCATTTCTCGCACGGTGGCCGTGCCATCGTTGAGCGAGGTATGCATGTGGAAATCGGCTTTTCCCACGCGAAGGCTCCTCCTTCAGTCTCCGACAGCTGCCTGCGCTGGCGGTGACGGTAGTGTCACGGTTGGCGAAACGCTCGTCACCGGCCAGATCGGCTCCAGCACGTGCCACTGGTCCGGGTATCGGGTGATATACCGTTCAAACGTGGCCAGAATCCGTTCCATGGCACCCTGCACGTCGGCCTCGTGGTCGTCGGTCGGGTGCAGGAAAAGGGGCGGTTCCCCGAACGCCAGATAGCGGTCCTGGGCGTCCCGGATGACGAAAGCGGGCAGGATGGGGGACCCCGTCTTGAGCGCGATCTCGACTGGGCCCGTCGGAAAGGAGGCAAGTCGCCCAAAGAAGCGGACCGGGCGGCCGGTGCGGAGGATGTCGCGGTCCATGGCCAGCACCACCATGCGTTTCTCCTTCAGCAGGCGCATGATGTCGCGAGCCCCGGTGCGGCTGAGCGGGATCACCCTGATCCCCATTCGAGACCGGCGGCGGGCCACGTGGTTGAAGAGTCGCCGCGGCTCGATTTGCTCCACCATGACCCCGATCTCGCCGTGCGCCGCCGCCCAGCTGGCCGCGGCCAGCTCCCAGGACCCCATGTGGACGCCGACCACGATCACGCCCTTGCCGGCGGCCGCCGCCAGGTCCAGATTCTCGGTCCCGGTGGCGCGCAGGAGTTTGCCCAACTTGCCCCGCTCCATGCGCGGGATCTTGAAGAAGTCAATCCAGGCTTTGGTCAGGTTCAGCCAGTTGCGCCAGGCGAGCTTGCGCAGTTCGGCCTGTCGCATGGTGGGGAACACGTAGCCGAGGTTGGCCTCCAGCGCCCGGCGCTGCCGGGCCAGCAGGGGAAAGGCGATGGTGCTGATCACCACTCCGAGCGCGTAGGCGACGCGGCGCGGCACCCGGGCGATGATGCCTTCGATGAGGCGGAAACCGAGATAGGTGGTCATGGCGCGGTGTCCAGGATCGGCTCTAGCGGCGGCTGGGCGCTGGGTGCGCGGCCGTCCCGCCACATCGGCAGGAAGACAAACCACTGGTCGGGCGTTCGGCGGATGATCCTTTCGAAGAACCTGGCCATTCGCTCGGTGGTCAGCTGGATGTCGCGGGCGTGGTCGCCGGCCCGGCTGACCTCCAGGGGCGCCTCCACTTCGGCCACGTACCGATTATCGGGCTCGCGACGGACCCACACCGGGACCAGCGGGGCTCCGGTCTTGAGGGCAATGGCCGCCGGGCCGGGCGGGAACGCCAGCGGCCGGCCAAAGAAGGTCACCGGCACCCCGTGCTCCCCGCGGTACAGGTCTGAGGCCAGGGCCACCACCTCATTGCGAGCCAGGGCCCTGAGGATGGCGCGGACCGCGCCCGAGGAGGCGAGCGGGATCACGTGCATGCCAATTCGCTCCCGTGCCCGGATCACGACCTGGTTGAGGCCATTGCCGGGAAGCTCTTCGGTTACGGCGTTGACCACGTAGCCGCGGACGGCGGCGGCCGCCGCCAGGATGTCCCAGTTGGACACGTGGGCCGTGACCGCAATGGCCCCCTTGCCCTGCGCCAGGGCGCGGTCAAGGTGCTCGACTCCGTCGGCCCGGACCAACGCCCGGATGGCCTCGGGCGAGAGCGAGTCCATCAGGATGAAGTCGGCGACCAGCTTGGCGTAGTTGCCGAAGGCGTGGCGGGCGGTTCGCTTGGTACGGGGGTGATCAGGTGGCAAACCCAGGACCTGTCCGTAGTTCTGCAGCGCGATCTGCCGTCGCCGGGGCATGGCATAGAACGCGCAGCGGCCCAGGAGCGCCGCCAACGGGTACCGCACCGCCGGCGGGAGCACCCGGACGACCAGGTTTCCCAGCCGGAACGGGAGGGCGAGCGTCATCGACGAGGTGCGGGCTCGCGACGCGTGGAGGTTGGCTCGGCGGTTGTCACCGGGCGTTGAGCCAGTTCCCCGTTGCCCGCCGTCCCGCTGATGAACTCCTCGGTCAGCCGCTGGGCCACGCTGTCGGTGTGCTGCACGGGCGGCGACTTCATGAAATAGGAGGACGGGCCTTCCAGGGCGCCGGCCAGCTTCCGGTCGAGGGCCAGCTTGCAGCAGCGGACCGCGTCGATCACCACGCCCGCCGAGTTGGGCGAGTCCC
>DASQAY010000099.1:0-8559 GCA_035635515.1 Candidatus Eiseniibacteriota bacterium
CAGGCGGTTCACTTAATGCGTTAGCTGCGGCACTGATGGCGTCAATACCACCAACACCTAGTGAACATTGTTTAGGGCTAGGACTACCGGGGTATCTAATCCCGTTCGCTCCCCTAGCTTTCGCGCCTCAGCGTCAGTTACAAGCTAGCAAGCCGCCTTCGCCACTGGTGTTCCTTGCGATATCTACGCATTTCACTACTACACCGCAAATTCCACTTGCCTCTCTTGCACTCCAGCCCCGCAGTATTGGACGCAGTTTCGAGGTTGAGCCTCGAACTTTCACAACCAACTTACGGAACCGCCTACGCGCTCTTTACGCCCAGTAAATCCGGATAACGCTTGCCCCCTACGTATTACCGCGGCTGCTGGCACGTAGTTAGCCGGGGCTTCCTCAGGAGGTACCGTCAGATCTTCGTCCCTCCCAACAGAGGTTTACATCCCTAGAGACTTCATCCCTCACGCGGCGTTGCTCCGTCAGGCTTTCGCCCATTGCGGAAAATTCCTCACTGCTGCCTCCCGTAGGAGTCTGGGCCGTGTCTCAGTCCCAGTGTGGCTGATCGTCCTCTCAGACCAGCTACCCATCTCAGCCTTGGTGGGCCGTTACCTCACCAACTAGCTAATAGGCCGCGGGCCCATCCAAGAGCGTCTTGCGACTTTAGTTGCCAGAAGATGCCTTCCGGCAGCCACATGCGGTATTAGCTCTGCTTTCGCAGGGTTATCCCACACTCTTGGGCAGGTTGCCCACGTGTTACTCACCCGTCCGCCACTAGCGCCAGCCACCCTTGCGGGCAACTGGCACCCGTTCGACTTGCATGTGTCAGGCACGCCGCCAGCGTTAATCCTGAGCCAGGATCAAACTCTCCGTAAAAACTTCCCCAGCATCAGCTGCCGGGGTTGAGCTTCGAATCGACAGGTCCCTGCGACATTTCAGGGCCCTACCGGAGAAGTCGTGTCCACTCTTCAATTGTTAAGGTACTCGCCGCCTCGACAGCCGTAGGAGTCTCCTCCCTTGATGGGCAGCCCGTGAATGATACCACGGGCCGGCCCGCGGCTGTCAACGCGCCGGCGGCCCAGTGAAGGTTCCCAAAACGGCGCCCGCTAAAACGCCTGGCGTCCGGCAAACGCCCGGGCCAGGGTCAGCTCATCCGCATACTCCAGCTCGCCACCGACGGGCAGTCCATGGGCCAGCCGGGAGGTGCGCACGCCCAGTGGCTCCAGTTGCTCGGCCAGGTAGGACGCGGTGGCCTCCCCCTCCATATCCGGGTCGGTGGCCAGGATCACCTCGGCGACCGGCTCTCGCCGCAGGCGGGCCACCAGCTCAGCAATCTTGAGCTCACCCGGCCCGATGCCGTCGATGGGCGAGATCGCTCCCTGTAACACGTGGTACACCCCGTGGTACTCGCCCGTTCGCTCGATGGCCAGCACATCGAGTGGCTCTTCCACCACGCAGAGGATTGACCGATCTCGGCGGGACGACAGGCAGATCGCGCAGCGGTCGCCCTCGGCGATGAAGAAACACTGCTCGCAGAAGCGGATGCGGGCCTTGAGCTCCACCAGGGCCCCGGCCAGCCGCTCCACCGAGTCCCGCGGGGTTCGCAATAGATAGAAGGAGAGGCGCTGGGCGGTCTTGGGCCCGATGCCCGGCAGCCGGCCAAGCTCCTCCATCAGCCGGGTCAGTGCCCCCGGCACCTCGGTCACGGGCTTACCCCAACAAGCCAGGCGGCAGACCGAGCCCGCCCAGCCCGCCGGTCAACGTCCCCAGCTCCCGGGCCGCCAGGTCGCGCGCCTTGTCCAGGGCGTCGTTCACGGCCGCCAGGACCAGGTCCTGCAGCATGTCCACATCGCCCGGGTCGACGACCTCGGGTTTGACCGTGACCGACAGCACTTTCTGGTGGCCGTTGGCCACCACCGTCACCATCCCGCCGCCAGCGGTGCCGGTCACCGTCTTCTCCCCCAGCTCCTCCTGGATCTTGCTCATGCGGGCCTGCATCTGCTGCAGCTGCTTGAGCATCTTGAATTGCTGTCCCACGCTCAGCGCCCCCGGGGCACGACTTTCACGGACACGGCGTCGAACCGGTTCATGGCGTCCCGCACCAGGGGGTCGTCCGCCACCGACGCGCCCTTGGGCGCTGGCGACGCCGACGGGGTCGGGGTCGCCGCCTGGCCTTCTCCGGCCGCCAACTCCACCCGGACCTCACTCCCGAACACGTCCCGCACCGCGGCAGTGAGCATGTCCTTCTTATCGGGCTTCTGCATCAGCTCCAAATGACTGGGATACCGGAACTCGATGCGCACCAGCGCATCCCCGGCCTGTGCCAGCCAGGCGTCCCGCAGCAGGCTGGCGACCGAGACCTGCAGCTTCTGCTTCATCGCCTCCCAGCGGAGGTCGGTCCCTGGCGGCCCCGACGGGGCCGGTGCGGGCGGCGCCACGGATGATGGTGCTTCCACCGGCGTGCCCAGTGCGGCCGCCGGACTGGAGCCGGTGGACGCCGCCACCGGCAGCCCCACGGCCGGCGCCGCAGCCAGCGAGCTGGTCGCGGCCGGGGTCATGCTGCGCAACAGGGTCAGCTCCAGCAACAGCCTCGCGTCGGCGCCCTTGCGCAGCTCGGGCTCCATTTCCATGAGTCCTTTCCATAGGTCCAGCAGGGCCGAGCGCCCGGTAGCCCGGCCGACCTTCTCCAGCCGCTGGCCCACCCCCGACCCGAATTCCTCCTGCTGGCGATGGCCGACCGACCGCAGGGCCGCCTCCCGGATGGCCTGTAACAATCCGCGCACCAGCTGGCGCATGTCGCCACCCGCCTCATAGAACCCCTGCAGGCGGGAGAGGGTGGCCGCCGCATCGCCACTGGTCACCGCGGTCAGCAGGTCGACCAGGAGGTCGGGATCCGCCAGGCCGAGCAGCTCGCGCGTCCGTTCCACGGTCAGCGACTCCGCCCCGCGGCTCAACAGCTGATCCAGGAAGGTGATCCCGTCGCGCATGCTGCCCTGGGCCATCCGGGCCAGCAACGCCAGCGCGGCCGGATCCACAGTCACGCCTTCCGCCTGCGCGATCTGGGCCAGCCGGGTGCCAATCGCCGCGGTCTCGATCCGGCGAAAGTCGAACCGCTGAGTGCGCGAGGCAACGGTGAGGGGGATCTTGTGCGGCTCCGTGGTGGCCAGCACGAAGACGGCGTGCGGGGGCGGCTCTTCGAGGGTCTTCAGCAGGGCATTGAAGGCCTCCGCGGTCAGCATGTGGGCCTCATCGATGATGTAGACCTTCACCCGCAGCGACGCCGGCAAATACTTGACCCGGTCGCGCAGCTCGCGGATCTCGTCGATCCCCCGGTTGGAGGCGGCGTCGATTTCGACCAGGTCGACCGCCGCGCCCGAGGCGATCTCGACGCAGGCGGCGCACTCGCCGCACGGCTCGGCACCCTGCCGGTTCAGGCAGTTGACGGCTTTGGCCAGGATCCGGGCGGTGGACGTCTTCCCGGTCCCGCGCACGCCGGAGAACAGGTACGCGTGCGCGACGCGGCCCTGCTCCACCGCATTCTGGAGCGTGCGGGCAATGGCATCCTGGCCCACCAGGTCGGCGAACCGCTGCGAGCGGTATTTCAGATACAGGGTTTGATAGGGCATCAGGGGTCCCGTCAATTCTACCGGCCCTTGTCGTCGTCGATCACCTTGAAAGATGCCGGGACTAGAATGGGATCGATCGCGCTAGACGGGGAGCTAGCGGTGCCCTGTACCCGCAATCCGCTTCAGCGGGGTCGAATTCCCCTTTGAGGGGTCCGCGGTCCGTGTCCGTTCGGCGTGCGACCGCGTTGACGGTCAGGTCCTGCGCAGCCTGGTCCCGCCAATCCCGTCAGGTCCGGAAGGAAGCAGCGGTCCGCGGGGAGCCGGGGGTGCCGCAGCCCACCGGGCCCGAGCGGTCGTCGCGGGGTGGCCGGGCCACGGCATCACGAGGAGGGGTGCGCGGTCACCAAGCCGGCGCAGCGCGCCGGCAGTTACGGCTGTTTGGCGCGCGCCTCGGACCAGGCACCCAGCCCGCCATAGAGGGCGCCGAAGGCGATCAGGAAGACCACGCTCACCAGCAGGCTCAGGGCGATGTACTGCGGGTCCGAGACCTGCGCTCGTTCCACCGCATTCAGCGCGTGGAACGCGGCCTGACCGGCCGGCGAGTAGGTGAACGCCACGTCCTGCAGGGTGTGGTTGATCAACTCGCTGACGCCGCCGGCAATCGCCCCCGTCCAGACGCCGGCGGCCACTCGACCGCTGGCCCGCCCGGTCACCCGGCCGGCTTCGCCGATGATCAACAACTCCAGCATGGCGCCGGCGATGCTGGTCCACGGACTCTGATCCCGGATGATGTAGAAGCCGATCAGCTGGACGGCCAGCGCGAACAGGCCGCTAACCGCGCCGAAGAGCAGCCCCGTGCGCGCGATCGCCCTGCGGTCCATCCCTCAGTTCAGCCGTCCCAGCAGCTCGTTCTTCACGGTCCGGATACGCTCCGCATCTTCCGGTTCCGGCTTCAGGCTCAGGTATTTGTTGAAGTCGCGCAAGGCATCGCGGTCGCGCCGGAGCTGGTGCTCGATCAGGCCGCGGTCCCGCCATTCTGCCGTGAGGTGCGGGTCGGCCAGGATGATCCGGTCACTCGCCGCCAGCGCCCGCGCCAGGTCGCCCTGGGCCATGAACGTGGTCTTCAGATTGTTCAGGATTCGCGCCAGGATCTGCCGCTTCAGGACCGGCTTCAGGAAGGCCGGGCGCATGGTCACCTGCCCCTGGTAAGTCTCGCCCAGGAGCGCCTCGCAGCCGGCGCGGTCGAGTACCCGGGCGTGGAAGGGGTCCACGAACAGCTCCTTGGAGCGGCTGCCCTGATACCGGACCAGGAAATGGCCTGGCATGCCCACCCCTCGAACGGGCAGACCCGCCCGCTCGCCCACCGCCAGGTAGACGGTGGCCAGCGTCACCGGAATCCCGGTTCGGCGATCCATGACCTCGTTCAAATAACTGTTGCGCACATCCGTGTAGGCGGCGGTGTTGCCATGAAACCGCTGTTCCTGGAACAGGAAGTGGTTGCAGATCTCGACCACCCGGTCCGGCTCGATCTCGGCCCGAACCCGCCGCCGCAGCTCCACGGCGAGACGCTCGATCTTGTCCAGGTAGAGACCGACCCGCATGTCCGGATACTCCTCGGCCGCGATCCAGAGGGCCCCCTCGGCCAGGTCCATTTCGCTGTCCGGCAACTTGACCAGCCGGGCAAACGCGTCGCGTGCCGCCTCCTCCGCCATGCCCACCATTGTGAAGGCGGTCTCTGCCAAAGTTGTGCACATGGACCTCCCCGCCACCGTCTTTGTGCTGGCCCTGGTCCCCGAAGGCGGTCCGACGGACACCCGCATGGAGATCCCGACCTTCGAAGGACCCGCGGGGCGGCGCATGCCCGTGTTCAGTAGTATCCGGACGGCCGCTCACTTCCTGACCCGCGCGGAGCAGCTGGGCCGCCCCGTCAAGTTCGACTACCTCTTTCGCGCGGAGGCCGGCCGGCTGGCCGCGGATTTTCCCGAATACGAGGCCATCCTTGACCCCAGCGCCGACGCTCTCTACGGCGAGCCGGCCGCGCCGGCTGAGCACTAGGCCCGATTTGGGCTAAGCGTCCACAAGCTCGGCGCGCCCCGCTTCGTTACACGCTCGTCGATATGCCCAGGATTCGGTTCCGCCTCGCCTGGAAGATCGTCTTCCCCTTCGCAGTCCTCAGCCTGGTGGTCGGCGCGGTAGGAACCTACGTGGCCAGCAATGAGCTGGGCAGCCGGGCGCGCAGCAGCTTTGACGCCCAGCTGATCCACGATGGCTTCAGCGCCTCGTCGGTGCTGCAATCGTCCGATGGGCAGCGCCGATCACTGGTCAAGTCGCTGGCCGCCAGCCCAGCCGTCCAGAACGCGTGGGCAAAACCGGCCGACCTGCAGGCCGCCCTCGAGCGCGCGGTGGCCGGACACCCGTCGCTGGTAGTGGAGGCCGTGGACCCCAAAGGACGCGAGATCATCGGCATCTCCAGCCATGGCGAGTCGGCTGCCAGTGTGACCCAGAACCTCGACTTCAGTGGCTGGACCGGGTTCCAGCCGTTGCTCAGCGGCCGGGTCACCCAGCTCGCTTTCGTGGGCCCAGAGATGGACCCGGTGGCCTTCGACGGTCGCACGGTGCGCGACCACGCCGGCACGCTGCTGGGCACGCTGCTGGTCGGCCAGCCGGTCAGCGACCTGGGCGCCCAACTCAAAGCCGTCAGCCACGATGAGATCACCTTCTTCGACGGCCAGGGGACGGTGCTGGGCACGACCCTGGCGACCGCGCCTCCCCAGTGGCCCGGCCTCGCCCTGGACCCATCCGTGCGCAGCCGGGTGACCAGCTCCAACGTCGTGGAGCGGCCGCTGTCCACCACGGCTCCGGCGATCGAGCTGCTGATCCCCTGGAGCAGCCCACCGGATAGCCTGGGCTACCTGGGCGTGGCGGCTTCCAGCGCCGGCCTGCAAGCGGACACGGAACGGCTTCGACTGCTGATGGCCATCATCTCGGTGCTGGGGGTGGTGCTCACCCTGCTGCTGGGGGTGCTGGTCGCCCGCCGCATCATCCATCCGGTGCACGAATTGCTGGAAGCGACGCGCCTGATTAGCGCCGGCGACCTGGCCCACCGCGCGCCCGTGACCAGCCACGACGAGATCGGTGAGCTCACCGAGTCGTTCAACGCCATGACCCAGACCCTGCAGGCCAGGAGCGGAACGCTCACAGAGACGATGGCTCGCTTGCAGGACACCTACCTGATGACCATGGAGGCCCTGGCCGCCGCCGTCGAGGCCCGGGACGCTTACACGCATGGGCACACCGAGCGCGTCGCCAGCTATGCTCGGGTGCTCGCCGAGTCGCTCGGTCTGAAGGCGCCGGAGTTGGAGGCGCTGCAGCGCGCCTGCATCCTGCACGACATCGGCAAGATCGGCGTCGAAGACCAGATTCTGCGCAAGCAAGGCCGCCTTGACCCGGACGAGGAACTGCGCATGCAACGGCACCCGCAGATCGCGGTGGAAATGCTCAAGGGCATCGACTTCCTGGACCCGGTGCTGCCCATCATCCGGGCCCACCACGAACGCTGGGATGGCAATGGGTACCCGGACCAGCTGCATGCCGACGACATTCCGCTGGGCGCCCGGATCCTGGCGGTGGCGGACGCCCTGGACGCCATGACCTCCGACCGCTCCTACCGCCGCGCCCGCACCTTCGAGCACGCCAAGGCGGAGATTTTGAATGGCTCGGCCACTCACTTCGACCCCGAAGTGGTGACGGCTTTCATCAAGAGTCAGCAGGCCATCGAGGAGCTGCTCAACGAATCAGCGGAGGAGGAAGGCCACCCGCACCCGGAGCCCGGCGATCTGCAGGGCTGGCGGCTACACGTCGTCGGCCGCTAGACCGGCTACTCGGGGGTTTCAAGTTGCCGAACGCGGGTAGGACACCCGCATGCTCACTGATACCGAGCTTCTCGACGCCTACTCCCGGACAGTTATCGGCGTGGTCGAGGAGGTCGGCCCGGCGGTGGTCGGCATCAGCGGCATCGGCTCCGGCCTGATCCTGACCCCCGACGGCTATGTCCTCACCAATCATCACGTGGCCAGCGCCGCCAAGCGGTACGAGCTGCACCTGCGGGACGGCAGCATCCTGACCGCCGACCTGGTGGGCAAGGACCCGCACACCGACCTGGCCTTGCTGCGCGCCAACGGCGCCGGGCTGCCCAGCGCCCGCCTGGGCGACTCCGGGCAGCTGCGCGTGGGCCAGCTGGTGGTCGCCATCGGCAGCCCGTTCGGCTTTCAGTCGACCGTGACCACTGGCGTGGTCAGCGCCGTCGGCCGCACCATGCGCGCCCAGAGCGGCCGGACCATCGAGAACATCATCCAGACGGACGCCCCGCTGAACCCCGGGAACTCGGGTGGACCGCTGGTGGACAGCCGGAGCCAGGTGGTCGGCATCAACACCGCCATCATCGCCATGGCCCAAGGCATCTGTTTCGCGGTCCCCAGCAACACCGCCCAGCGGGTGGTGTCCCTGCTGCTGCGCGACGGCCGGGTGGTCCGCGGCTACCTGGGCATCACCGGCGAACCCTGGTCGTTACATCGGCGCTTGGAGCGCTACTACCACCTGGACCAGGCGTCCGGCGTGCGCGTGGCCGGCCTCGAGCCCAACGGTCCGGCGCGCCAGGCGGGGCTGCGCGAAGGTGATGTGTTGGTGGCACTGGCCGACCACCCCGTGAAGGGGGTCGATGACCTGCAGCGCTTCCTGACTGACTGGCCGGTGGGCGTTCCCGCCGAGGCCAGGGTGATCCGGGGCACCGAGCTGATTACTCGCACCATCATCCCGACTGAGTTGAAGTCCTGAACGCGTGGACTCAGCCGCGTTAGTGACGGCCGCCCCCGGCGTTATAGTCGGAAGATGAGGCTCCGCGGAATTCTGGCGGTCGCCACGCTGGTCCTATCGGGCTGCGCCACGGCCTCACTGACCAATGCCGTCCGTCCGGCCGCCGGGATCGACGTGCTTTCCGCGGGA
>DASQAY010000100.1:0-10429 GCA_035635515.1 Candidatus Eiseniibacteriota bacterium
TTGCGGGGAGGGGTCTCTCTCCAACTGCGTAGCCCGCCGAACCCGGTTACGCGCTGACGGGTTCCGCGACGCGCCCCAGCCGACCGATCTCGCCAAGCACGTCGAGCAGCCGCTCCTTCCAGGCGTTACCGGCGGCTCGCATCGAGATCCGCACCTTGCCGAAGCGGACATGCAGAATCGATCGGAACTGCGCCTCCAGCCGGCGCGGGTCGCCGGCCCAGTCGGCCGGTAGCCTGAGCACGAGGAGATCGCCATCCGTTTCGATAGCCGACAGCCTGGCCTGCTGGGCGAGCAGCTTCACCCGCAGTGCATAAAAGAGGTTGCGAACGGGCGCAGGGGTCTTCCCAAACCGGTCTTCGAGGTTGCGCTCGGCCGCTTCCAGGCCATCCTCGTCCTGGATGGCGGCCAGGTCCTGGTAGACCTGCAGCCGCAGCTTCTCGTCCGGCACATACTCCCGCGGCAGGAAGTGCTCGAGCGGCAGATCCAGCGACAGGCCCGGTGGGAGCTCGACTTCCTTGCCGACCTTCTGGGATTCGACCGCCTCCCGCAGCATGGCGTTGTAGAGCTCCAACCCAACCGCGGCGATGGCGCCGTGCTGTTCCACCCCGAGCAGGTTGCCGGCGCCCCGGATCTCCAGGTCCTTGAGGGCCAGCTTGAAGCCCGAGCCCAGGTCCTGCAGCTCGGAAATCACCTCTAGCCGCTTGTCGGCAGTCTCGGTGTGCGACCGGGTGGGGTTGTACAGGAAGTACGCATAGGCGCGCTGCCCGGCCCGGCCCACCCGGCCGCGGAGCTGGTAGAGCTGGGCCAGTCCCAGCCGCTGCGAGTCCACCACCACGATGGTGTTGGCGTTGGGGATGTCCAGACCGGACTCGATGATGGTTGAGCAGACGAGGACGTCGGCCTCGCCCCGGACGAACTGCATCATCACCTCGGCCAGGTGGTGTTCCGGCATCTGGCCGTGGCCGACCACCACCCGGGCGTGCGGCACCAGCCGTTTCACCCGCTCCTCGGCCTTCTTGATGGTCTGCACCCGGTTGTAGACATAGAAGACCTGGCCGCCGCGCTGTAGCTCGCGCTGGATGACCTCGCGGATCAGGTCGTCGTCGTCGGCGGTCACGAAAGTCTTGATCGGCAGTCGATCCTCGGGCGCGGTCTGCACCACCGACAGGTCCCGGATGCCGGCCAGCGACATGTGCAGCGTGCGCGGAATCGGGGTGGCCGACAGGGAGAGCACATCGACCGCGGCCCGTAACTGCTTCAGTTTCTCCTTCTGCATTACGCCGAATCGCTGTTCCTCGTCGATGATGACCAGGCCGAGGTCCTTGAACTGCACGTCCTTCTGCAGCAAGGCATGGGTCCCGATCACAATGTCCAGCTCCCCAGTACGCAAACGCCGCAGGACATCGCGCGCCTCGGCGTCACTGCGAAAGCGCGAGAGCATGTCCACGCTGACCGGGAAGGGGCGCAGCCGCTCCTGGAAGGTGAGCAGGTGCTGCTGCGCCAACACGGTGGTGGGCACCAGGATGGCCGCCTGCTTGCCATCCTGCACGGCCTTGAAGGCGGCGCGCAGCGCCAGCTCGGTCTTTCCGAAGCCGACGTCGCCGGCGAGCAGCCGGTCCATGGGCCGCGAATCCTCCATGTCGGCCTTGATCTCGTCCATGGCCTTGAGCTGGTCGGGCGTCTCTTCATAGGGGAAGGAAATCTCGAGCTCCTGCTGCCAGGGTGAGTCCTCGCTGAAGGGGTGCCCCTCGACCAGCTGTCGCTTGGAGTAGAGGTCGAGCAGGTCGCGGGCGATCTCTTCGACGTTCTCGCGCACCTTGCGCTTGGTGCGGTCCCATTCGCCCGACCCCAGCTTCTGCAGCCGGGGGGCGGCGTCGCCGCCGCCGACGTAGCGCTGGATGCGATCCAGGTGCTCGACCGGAATGTACAGCCGGTCGCCGTCCGCGTACTCGAGCTGCATGTACTCGCGTTCCTCGCCGGGGTCGCCCATCAGGCGCATGCCGACAAACCGACCGATGCCATGGTCGACATGCACGATCAGGTTCCCCGGTTCGAAGTCCAGCTGCCAGGTGCGCGTGCTCCGGCGCACGATCCCGCGCCGGACTCGCTGCCGCAGCCCCCCGAAGAGGTCGGTGTCTCCGTAGACCTCGAGCTGCAGCGCCGGCACCGCGAAACCCTGCGCCACCGGCTGGTTCCCCAGCACGATCAACCCGGGCGCCAGCTCGGTGTGCCCCGGCTGGAACAGGCCGCCGGCCGCATACACATCGCGGTCTTCGAGCAGTTCGCGCAGCCGCCGCTCCTGCTGGGTGACGATCAGCACGCGACCGTGGCTCTTCGACCCCGACCGGGTGTGGTCGGCGAACGCGTCCAGCCGCCCGGCGTAGGCGTCGATGGCGGAGAAGCCGAGATCGAGCGCATCCGATCCAGGGCTGCGAAGAACGTCGAGGACGCGCCAGCCGGCGACCCGCTGCTGCAGCTCGTCGAGTGGGACCAGCCCAAATTTCAGATTCCGGGGCAGCTCACCCCGCTCCACCTCGACCCCTACCAGGTCGTGCAACTCCTGCTCCCGCTCCTTGGCCTGGGCCACGGTCCGTTCCGAGTCGACCAGCACGATGAGCGCGTCCGGTGGGAGGTGGTCCAGCAGCGTGGGCTGCTGAGGGTTCAGGTAGGAGCCGAAGCCTTCGGCTCCGTCGAAATAGGCGCCCGCCCGCAGCCGCTCGATGTCGGTCGTCCAATCGTCGCGGACCTGAGGGAGCGCGTCGCGAAAGTCGAGGGCCGCCAGCTCTTGCGCGGCGCGCTCCACGGCGCTGGGGGTCAGCACGATCTCGACCCCGGGGAGGATGCGAGCCTCGTTGACGCTTCCCACCGAGCCCTGAGTTTCGAGTTCGAACTCACGCAGGGATTCCAGCTCGTCGCCGAAGAACTCGGCCCGCAGCGGCCGCCGCCGGTTCGGGGGGAAGCAGTCCAGGATGCCGCCCCGGATGCTGAACTCGCCCCGTCCCTCCACGGTGGGCTCGCGCCGGTATCCCATCTCCGTCAACAGGACCGCGAGGTCCCGCAGGGAGTAGGTCTGGCCGGCCGTGAGGGTGAACGCACACCGCCGCAAATCGTCCACGGACAGCGTCGGCCGCGTCATCGCGACCCAGGACGTGAAGCAGACCAGCGGGCCGCCCCGGGCAAGGGCGTCGATGGCCTCGATCCGACGGCGCACGGTCTCCTCATCGGGTGCCAGGCGGTCGAAGGGCAGCGTCTCGATGGCTGGAAACACGACGGTGCGGGCCGCCTCCCCAAACCATGCCTGGGTTTCGCCGAAGGAGCCCTCCGGATCCGCGGTGACGGCCACCACCGGCCCCTTCGCCCGCTCGGCCAGCCAGGCCAGGAAAACCGGAAGCGCGCTGGCCGGCATTGCGGTGGCCGGCAGGCGTGCGCTGTCGGCGGCCGCCCAGCGGTCCAGCCGGTCGGCAGCCGGCAGATTATCCAGCAATCGGTTCAGGGTGTCCGTCATCGGTTCTGCGCACGCAAAAATGCGCCCGCGGCCAAAAACCGGGGCGTCGCTGTTAGCTTACCCGACATGCTGCCAGATGACACCCAGGGATCGACCTTTGGGGCTGCCTCGAAACCATCGAGGTCAGCGTGCCGTTGAATTATCAGGTGAGATTGAACTCGCGAACAAAAGGAGTGGCGCTACTGGGGCTTGGGGCGCTTCTCCTTGGACTGCCGGCGTGCGCGCCCAGTTCCGTGCGGACGCCCTCGCCCAGTGCTTCGCCGTCTCCCACTCCGACCGAGGCCAGCCCATCGGGAAACACCGGGGCGTGCTCACCAACCCGCTCGGTAGGGCAGACGCGCCGCATCCCAGCCATCCAGACGACAGTCCCAGGCGACACAATCGCCTTCATCCGGAACGGGAGCATCTATGTTCTCCCTTCCGGCGGGCAGCCGATCATGCTGGTCGCCAACGTCGAGGCGGAATTCGTGAGCTGGTCGCCCGACGGCCGGCGCCTCGCCTACGTTGCCTGCTGGCAGGAGCTGGGCGTGCTCGACCTGGCAAGCGGGATCGACCGCATCGTGCTGGTCGACGGCGGCCTCACCGAACAGCAACGTCCCGGCTTTTCTGGCGATGGGCAGCGGGTTTACGCGGTGGTATCGACCTCCCAGCCACCAGGGATCCTGGATGTGGCTGTCGGCGTAGACCTCAGCACGGGAGACACGGTGAAAGTTCCGATGCCTCCCACCTTCGGGGGACATGGCGGGGCTCCTGTGCCTGTACGGAGCGTGCAAGGGAGCCGGTCCGGAAGGGCAGTCGGGTGGACCGCCGGTCCGAGCCCGCCGCAGATCGTCGTGTTTGGCTCGACCGGCCAGGTGGACGTGCGCCGAACTGGCTACGGTCCACCTGTCTGGCGCCCCACGGCGGACCAGCTCGTCTATTCGGTGCCCGGCCGCGGGTTGATCCTTCTCGACGTCACCAGCGGAAGTGAGCGGATCCTCGATCCGGCGGGAGGCATGAACCCGGTGTGGTCACCCGACGGACGGCGCATCACCTACATGAAGATGGTCTCCAACACTCCGACCGTGTACGTCATCGATGCTGCCACGGCGACGTCCATCCATCTGGTACAAGAGCCCGCAGACTTTCCCACCTGGTCGGCCGATGGGCAGTCGATCGCCTACGAGCGTCAGACGCAGATCGGCAGCTCCGGCGGCTTTTGGCACAGCCTCGGATTGAGCGAAGTACGGGCGGATGGCTCCGGGACCCCCGTTGAGCTCACCCCTGACGACGGCTCCTCGGCACCCGTCTTCGCGCCACTGCCTCCGGGGCCATAGCTCCCAGCGTCTCCGCCCGGGCAATGGGACTATCCTGAAGCCCTACGCAGGTGCCGGCAGGCTCAGGTTCGGAGGGAAGTGCCATGCCCGTCTATGAGTTCAAGTGCAGCGACTGCGGCCAGGTCTTCGAAGTGATGGGCAGTTACGAGGAGCGGGAGAAGCCGCACACCTGCCCTGGTTGCGGCAGCGAGAAGGTGAAGCAGGCCATCTCCATCTTCTCGGCCAAGCCCCCGTCCAGCAGCTTTTAAGCCATTCAGAGCTGGACGGGCTGCCGAAAGCTCTCCTCATGCCATCGGCGCTCGAAGCCAAGCGCCCGGTAGGTGGCAAGAGCCGCGTCGCTCTCGTAACCGACCTGGGCGCTCCCTGCTCCCGCATCCGCAAGCGCTCGGAGTGCATCGAGGCAGACGGCCTTCGCGAGTCCACGACGCTGATGAGCAGGCTCGGTGCCAACGGGCTCGAGCAACCCGGACGCATTCTGCTCATCGATCCACGCCGTGCAGAAGGCCACGACCACGCCATCCTCGGTCGTGATGATCCGGTCGAGCTCGGGTCTGTAAGGCCAGGTCCGTCGCACGCGCTCGTACTTCTCCAGGGTCAGGTCGGAGGGCGCGAATGCGGCGCGGTGCGCCTCGACGCGACCGATCAGCTGGTCCCGAGATCGAACTGTGTTAAGACGGTATCCAGCAGGGAGGACCGGCTCTGCCACCTCCTCGAGCGGCCGCATGAGCACTCCGCCCTCCTGCACCGGTAGAAAGCCATGCCGCTCGAGCGTTGCCGCGACCAGCCGATCCTCGTCGGAACGATTCCGATCGATGCCATAGGTGTGAAGGGGGACCGCCGGGTCGCCCGCGGAGATCGCGGCCTGCGACGCCTCCTCGATGACGGTCAGCATCTCACCGACTAACCCTTCGTCGGCACAGCCAGGCGCCACGAACAGATTGAACTCGCCTTTGGCACGAAAGAATGTCCAGGCGATGAGCCGCCCGTCCCACTGCTCCCAGAGCCGGATGTCGAGCGAGAGCTCCCGATGGGTGTGATGCCGCGCCAACCAGGCCAGGTCACCGACGCGCAGCGAGGTCGAGGGGAAGGCCGCGGCCACCGCACTCTGCATCTGCCGCAGGTCCTCGACGCCGGCATAGGCCCGGGCGGCGCGCGCTGTCATGACGGAGCGAGTATACGAATGGTTCCCCCGGCGACCGAGTCCATTAGCCCGCCGGACGCGCACATCACCCGATACACTGTCGCGGAACATGAAGCTTCCGCTCGGCGGGCGCCTGTGGCGGCACCCCGACTTTCTCAAGCTCTGGACCGGCGAAACGGTCAGCCGTTTCGGCACGCAGGTCAGCCAGCTCGCGATTCCGACCGTCGCCATCCTCGTGCTCCATGCCGGGCCCTTCCAGGTGGGACTGATCGGCGCCCTGGAGTTTCTCTCGTTCCCTTTGCTTGGACTGGTGGCGGGCGTCTACGCAGACCGGCTGAAACGGCGGCCAATCATGATCCTGTGCGACCTGGGGCGGATGGCGAGCCTGGGGTCGATCCCGGTGGCGTTTCTGCTGCACGCGCTGACCCTGCAGCAGCTCTACGTGGTGGCATTGGTCACGGGGATCTTCACCGTGTTCTTCGACGTCTCCTACCAGTCCTACCTGCCGGCCTTGATTGACCGATCGGACCTGGTGGAGGGCAATACCAAGCTGTCGGTCAGTGAATCCGCCTCAATGATCGGCGGTCCTCCACTTGCCGGCTTCCTGATTCAGTGGATCGGCGGCGCTCGCGCGGTGGCCGCCGATGCCTTCTCCTACCTGATCTCGGCCCTGGCCATCTGGGCGATCCGCAAGCCCGAGCCCCAGCCCAAGCCAGGGACGGAGGCCGGTGTGACCGGGTTTCTGCCCGAGATGCGCGAGGGTCTCGAGGTCGTCTTCAAGAATCCCATCCTTTGGCACATCGCCGGGTGCACCGCGACCACCAACCTGGGCTCAAACATGGTCTACGGCGCGGTGTTCTTGATCTTCGTCTACAAGATCCTGCACCTGACGCCGGGCCTAGCCGGCCTGATCTTCGGTGTGGGTAGCATCGGCTTTCTGTTGGGGACCCTCGTCGCCTCCTCGATGGTCCGCCGGCTGGGGGTTGGCCCATCCCTGGCCATCAACATTGCCGGTGGCGGGCTCACCATCCTGGCGACGCCGCTGGCCATGCTGGGCGCGCCCGTGGTCGTGCTCATCGCCCTGTCGCTCCTGGGCTCGTTCATCGGGGCCCCGTACAACATCGCCCAGGTCAGCCTCCGGCAGGCCATCACGCCGGATCGCGTGCAGGGTCGGATGAATGCCACCATGCGCACGATCGTCTGGGGGACCATCCCGATTGGCTCGTTCCTGGGCGGCGTGCTCGGGTCGCAGATTGGGATCGTCCAGACCATCCTGCTGGGCGGGGCCATCAGCACGGTGGCGGCGCTCTGGATCATCGTTGGTCCCGTCATCCGGGTGAAGGAGCAACCAGCTCCCGTGACCGTGTGACCGCCGATTGGGACGCCCAGCGCTACCATCGGGTCTCCAACCCGCAGGTGACCTGGGGGCTTCGGGTCCTCGATCGCCTGGTGCTTCGCGGCGACGAGACCGTGATGGACGCCGGGTGCGGCACCGGGCGGCTGACGGCAGCGTTATTGGAGCGGCTCCCCCGCGGACGGGTGATCGCCGTGGACCAGTCCGCCGGGATGGTGGATGGCGCCCGCAGCTACCTGGAGCCCCGGTTTGGCAGCCGGGTGGAGGTGGTCCAGGCCGATATCCTGACCGTCGTCGTGGATCCAGTCGACGGAGTCTTCAGTACCGCAACCTTCCACTGGATCCATGACCATGCCCAGCTCTTTCGCCATCTCTATGGGCTGGTGAAGCCGGGCGGATTCCTGCATGCGCAGTGTGGAGGAGGGCCGAATGTGGTTCGTCTCCATCAGCGCGCGGCAGCCTTGATGGAGAGCGAGCCGTTCGCGGCCTACTTCTCGGGCTGGACCGAGCCGTGGGAATTCGCCGACGCGGAGACCACCGCAGCGCGGTTGCGGGCCGCCGGCTGGGCCGATATCGATACCACCGTCGAGCCGGCGCCAGTCGTCTTCGACGGGCCAGCCGAGTTCGCCGAATTCATCGAAACGGTGGTCCTTCGACCCTATCTGGCGTACTTACCGAGCGCTAACCTCCGCACCCAGTTCGTGGACGCCATCACGGCCCAGGCCTCTCGGGATCAGCCACCCTTCGAGCTCGACTACTGGCGTCTCAACCTGCACGCCCGCCGCTAACCCTGGTTTAGTCTCCCTCCCCCTTGTGGGGAGGGCCTGATTCTCCCTCCCCTTCAGGGGGGAGGGTCAGGGTGGGGGTGTCTCTTCGCTAACCCTTGTTGAACTCGGTCATCGCCCGATCGACGCCCTGCTCTACCGCGGCGGTGACGGCGTCGGCGGCGCGGGCCAGGAGCTCCGGCAATGCCTCGCGCTCTCGCCCGGTAAAGGGACCGAGCACGTACTCGATTCCGTCCCCCGCTGGGCGGCCCACGCCCACCCGAAAACGGACAAACGCCTTCGTGCCAAAGGCGTCGATCAGCGAATCGACGCCGTGATGCCCGGCGGAACTACCCTCTTTCCGGATGCGGAGCCTGCCGAAGGGCAGATCCATATCGTCATGGACGACGAACGTGCGCTCCAGCGGCACCCCGTACTTGGTCCGGAGCGCCTTGGCGGCGGACCCGGAGAGATTCATCATCATCTGCGGCTTGGCCAGGATCAGCTCCCGACCCCCGTCGCGGACCACGCCCGTCAGCGATTTCGCTGCGTGGCTCCGGACCTTGCCGTTGTGGCGCCGGGCGAGTTCGTCCACCACGCGAAAGCCCACATTGTGCCGAGACTCCTCATAATCTTCGCCCGGGTTCCCGAGCCCGATGATCAGCCACCGGTCGCCCCTGGGTTCTGCTGGCTTTCGCCTGAACACGCTGCGTAGATTAACCGCCGGGGAGAATTAGGCTTAGTGGAGCACGTGGCGCCCGAATAAGAGAATGCCAACCACGGCCGTCCCGATGGCGGCCAGCAGGACGGCCGCCGCCGCCAGGTCTTTGGCCCGACCGACCATCGGTGCGCGCTCCGGCCACGCATAGTCGATCAGCACCTCCAGCGCTGTGTTAACCAGCTCCGCCGCCACCACGATGGAGATGCAGACGAAGAGGAGCGCGAACTCGATGGCACTGAACCGGAATATCAATGCGGCAACCAGCACCACCACGCCGGCGCCCAGGTGAACGCGCAGGTTGGCCTGGGACGACAGGGCCCATACCAGCCCTCGACCGGCATGGCGAAAGCTGTAAATCGTCCGCCAGATGTCGGCTGTGCGCGCCCGCTCCGGACTGCCGATGGGCTGGGCTTCGAACTGGTCCTGGTGCGGATTTTTCATGGGGCGTCCAGGATACGGTTGGTCAAAGCGGTCATGGCACGTTCCTCCTTGGGCTCGGCATGGTCATACCCGAGCAGGTGCAGGAACCCGTGGACGGCGAGGAGGCGTAGCTCGGCCTCCAGGTCATGGTGGGCGTCTTTGGCCTGGACGCGGGCCCGTTGCAGCGAGATCACGATGTCCCCCAGCCACTGCTCGGTCCCAGGAGGCGGAACAAAACGCTGATCCGTCGGCCTCTCCTGGGCGGCGAAGGCCAGCACATCGGTCGGCTCATCCAGGCCGCGGTAGCGCCGGTTGTACTCCTTGATGTGGGCGTCGCTGGTCAGCGTCAACACAACGGTGGCATCGGGCTGGACTTTCATCAGCAGGGCTCCTGTCTGAAGGGTCTTCTTGAGCCGGTCGAGATCAACGCCGGAGGCCAACGCCGCCGGTCCCCAGCGGCTCATTTGCACGAGCACGCTCCAAATGCTAGGGGAACCGCGCTGGCGGAGTGAGATTTCCGCTTAGCCGCAAAATAACCAGGACGACAAGGGCCGCCAGCTCGACCGCGAGAAGGAGCCGAGCCTGGCGCTGGAACTTGATGACGCCGACTGTTACTCGATCGAGTTTTTGGGCGGCGAGTTGGGGGTCGGCGGTTGGCTTAAGCGGTATTCGCTCGAGGAGCCCCATGCTGAGCCAGCCGACAGCCATGGGGATGGCCAGGAAGAGAAGCCATCCCGGAACCTCGCCGAGCAGGATGGCGATGCTGACCGTTAGGACGTAGAACAGGATGGCTTCTCCCGTGTATAGGCGGAGTGCCTGCAGCAAGCGTGACCGGGCCGCCTGCTGCTCGCCCTGGTCCACCATGGCCTGAGGCTACCAATCCGGGTTCACCCGCCCGAAGCTTTCACAGCGTCTTTAGGATGGGCGTGCTGATGGACCCGACGATCGGCCGCGTCATCGACCGGTGTCGCGATGGGGACCGAGACGCCTTCGACGTGGTGGTCGCCCGCTATGGATTGCAAGTGCTGAGAACAGCCCGATTGATCGTTCGAGACGATGCGCTGGCCGAGGACGTCTGCCAGGAGACCTTCCTGAAAGCCTTGCGGCGGATCGGCTCGCTCCGCGATGAGGATCCGGGACCCTGGCTGACGCGGATCGCGGCCAACGAGAGCATCAGCGCCTGGCGCCGTCGGCATCGCTTTGACGTA
>DASQAY010000101.1:0-7284 GCA_035635515.1 Candidatus Eiseniibacteriota bacterium
CTTTCGCGGCCGGTGCCGCAGCCAGCCGACCAACTCCGGGCCGACTCCGAGAATCAGCAGCATGATCAGAGCAACGGCTAGCGCCAGAACCAGGCCCTCGCCGAAAAAGGCCATCCCAGCTTCAGCGTACCTCTCGCGCCCGCGACTACGAGCCTACCCAAGAAAAGATCCGTGGGTGTCCCGTGTTAGTTCTCGCGGTTGCCGCTATGGAACTTGCGATGCACCGCCCGCAGCTGCGGGTTGGTGACATGCGTGTAGATCTGCGTCGTGCTCAGGTTGGCGTGGCCAAGGAGCTCCTGCACTGCGCGCAGGTCCGCGCCGTTGGTCAGCAGGTCGGTGGCGAAGGAGTGCCGGAGGGTATGCGGCGTCGCCGAGATCCCGAGCCCCGCCAGCCGGACGTACTTCTTGACCATTCGCTCGATGGAGCGGGGCGACATCCGCATCCCCGGTCCCCCCGGGCTGGTGTCCAGCTCTCCTCGGGTGCGTATAAAGAGCGGTCGGTATTTGTCGTGGCGGGCCTGCAGGTAGCGCTGCAGCCACTCGGCGGCCGCGTCGCTGAGGAAGACCACCCGGAGCTTTCGGCCCTTCCCGATCACCCCGAACTCCCGCGTCTTCAGGTTGACCTGCTGGCGATCCAGGGCAGCCAGCTCCGAGACCCGCAGGCCGGTGCTGAACAGCGTCTCGAGCAATGCCCGGTCGCGCAGGCCGCGGGTGGTAGCAACGTCCGGCGCGGCCAGCAGCCGGGTCATCTGGTCGCTGTCGAGGAACTTGAGCGATCGGGAGTTCGCCTTGCCCAGCTCGACCCGGTCCGCCGACAGGGCGTCGATGCCTTGCTGGGCGCACCAGCGGAGCAAGGAGCGCAGCGCGACCAGGAAGTAGGTCTGGGTCGCCCGGGTCAGTGGTTTGCCCGTCGCCGGCGTGACCCGACGGCTCAGCGAAAGCTTGTACCGGCGGACGACCTCGGTCGTTAGGTCCGCGACATCCTGCACGGCCGGCTGATGCTCGCCCAGCCAGGCCAGCAGGGTGCCCAGGTAGTAATCGTATTGCCGGATGGTGAGCGGGCTCAGGTTGCGATCCAGCTCGCAGGCCTCCAGGAAGGCACGCACCCGACCGGCAAAAGGCGCCGGGATGGAGACGGCCTCTGGCTTCGACGTGGTAAGGACAGGCACGCTCTGGCCGCGATTCTAACGCGTCTTGACCGTGCTGACCGTATCAGTTCAGGCGGACTGAACGATGCAGCGCCACAATCCCACCCGTCATCCGGCGCACCTGGACGTCCCTGAACCCAATCTGCTCCAGCAAGCGAGCCAGTTCGGTGGGGGAGGGGAAGCCCTGCACGGTGTCCGCCAGGTACTGGTAGGCCTGCCGATCCATCCCAAACCAGCCAGCCACGCCTGGCATCACGCGCGTCAGGTAGAACCGGTAGGGAAGGGACAGCGGACCCCGAGGCGGGGGCCGAAATTCTAGGACGACCAGCCGGCCGCCCGGCTTCAAAACTCGGAACATCTCGCGCAGACCACGCTCCCGGTCCACCAGGTTGCGCAGGCCGAAGGCGATGGTGACCGCATCGATGCTCGCATCCCCAAAGGGCAGGTTCATGACGTCGCCTAGCTGGAATTCCACGCCGGCTACCTGCCGGCGCGCCAGCTCCAGCATGCGCGTCGAGAAATCGAGTCCGATCACCCGGCCACCGGGGCGGACGTCTGGCAGCAGCTCGGCGGCCAGCTTGCCGGTGCCGGTGCAGAGGTCCAGGGCGACGTCCCCCGGGCGGAGCCCGGCCAGGCGAGCGGCCCGCCGCCGCCAGGCGCGGTCCCGGTCCAGGCTGAAGACGGTGTTCTGCCGGTCGTAGCCGGACGCGATCCGGTCGAACATCTCCCGGATTTGGTCGGTCCGGCCCCGCTCGGTCATCTCCGCCAATATACGTTCGCTGCCCGATGCTGACCCGTTCGTGCGCGGCCTACGATAATCGCAGGCAATGCCTGAGCTAGCCCAGCCCGTCGGTCTTGGCCTGGCCGCCCGCGGCGACGTGCGGGAGACCGTCGAATGGGCGCAGCGCGCCGAGGCGTTGGGCCTGGACGCGGTCTGGGTGCACGACAGCTATTTCGAGCGTGACGCAGTCACCTACTTGAGTGCCATCGCGCACCAGACCAGCCGGATCCAGGTCGGGGCCGGAGCGCTGAACCCCTATACCCGGCACGCGGTGGTGGTCGCCATGACCCTCTCGGCCCTGGACGACCTGGCCGAGCGCCGCGTCGCGCTGGCCCTGGGCAGCGGCCTCCCCCTGCGGCTCTCGCAGATGGCCATCCCCTACGACGACACGGTGGCCAAGGTGTCGGTCGCCATCGATCAGATCCGGGCGCTCTGGCGGGGCGAGCGGCTGGTCCTCAACGACAAGGTCCCGCCCCTCCAGCCCATGTTCCAGCCGACCCACCGCATACCTATCTATATCGCGGCCTACCGCACGCCCTTCCTCGACCTGTGCGGGGAGAAAGCCGACGGCTACCTGGCCCGGCCGGCCGAGTCCCTCCCGGCATTCGCCAAGATGCACGAACGGGTGCTGGCCACCGCCGCGGCCAACGGTCGACCGGCCGGCGCCATCGACTTCCGCGGGTATCTCTTGACCCTGATCGACACCAGCCGCCGCGAGGCGCTCAACCGCGCCAAACGGGAGCCGTTCGTCATCTACATGATGTCGGTGCTGAGCGACATCTCCTTGAGGCGGGCCGGCTTCGACCCGGAGCTGCGCAACCGGATCGCCACGGCCTGGCGGGCAGAGGAGTACCACAACGCCAGCCAGCTGATCCCCGACGAGCTGCTGGACGCCTTCATGCTGTGCGGCACTGTCGACTCGGTGGCGGAGCGGGCGGCCGCCTACCACCAGGCAGGGATGGACATGCCGCTCTTTCAGCCCATCGTCCAGGAGGAAGCGCAGGTCAAGGCGGTCCTGGACGCCGCCCTGGACTATGGTCGCCAGGGCGCGACCGCCCGCGTGGCGGCGCCCGCTGCGGCGCCCGCGCGCGGAGAGGCCGATCCCCTGGTGCGCCGGGTGGGTCGGCGGCTGGACGCCTGGTGGGAGATCGTCCGGCCATTCAGCTTCACGGCCTCGGTGCTGCCCATCACGGCCGGCGCCGCGGTGGCCTTCGAGCAGGGCCGGATGAACTGGTGGCTCTTCCTGGTCGCGCTGGTCGCCGGGGTGGCGCTCCACGTGGGCACCAACGTCATCAATGAGATCTACGACGTCCGGCTGGGGGTGGATTCGATCACGTCCCCGCGGGCGTCGCAGGCCATCCTGAAGGGCCGGGTCACCGAACGGGAAGCGTTCGCCGTGGCCTTTTCGGCCTTCGGCCTGGCCGTCCTGCTCGGCATCGTCCTCCTCCTGGTACGCGGCCTTCCCATCGTGGGGCTCGGCCTGCTGGGCCTGCTGGCCGGCTACTTCTATACCGCTCCGCCCTTCCAGTACAAGTACCGGGCCCTCGGCTTGCCGCTGGTTTTCCTGCTGATGGGGCCATTGATGGTGGTGGGCAGCTACTACGCGATCACCGGTGGGTTCGATGCGCGCCTGTTGGTGGTCTCCATTCCCGTCGGGCTGCTGGTGACCGCCATCCTGCACGGCAACGAGTGGCGCGACATCACGGAGGACACCCGCTACGGCTTCAGCACCCTGTCGTCCAGAGTCGGCCGGGCCAACGCCCACTGGATCTACGTGATGCTGGTGCTGGGCGCCTACGTCGCCATCGGGCTGGGCGTGATGGTGGGCGCCGTGCCCAAAGCCGCGCTGCTGACCTTGCTCAGCCTGCCGCTGGTGGCCTGGGTGTTGCGCTCGGCCGAGCTGGGCGCGGCCGGCAACCTGCGGGCCATCGCCAAGATCGACCTGATGACGGCGCGCCTGCACAGTGCCTTTGGCGCGCTGCTGGTGGTGGGGCTGCTGGCAGCCTCGTCCGTCCGCTGAAGCGCACCGCGCTGGGGCTGGGCCTGGCTGGTCTAATCTGGACGGCTGCCTTCCGCGGCCCACGGGCAAAGTTCTGGCCCCGCATGACCGCCGGCGTGGGTAGCCTCGGGCTGTACGCGCTCCTGACCCAGCCGCCGCTCCGCCGGGAGCGCCCGCGCTGGCGCGATCTGGTCGTGGGACTGGGCTCGGCCGCTGCCCTGTACGGCATCTTCCAGGTGGGCGATCGGGTGGCGCGCCGGATCCTGCCGAGTGGAGCCCGCGAGATCGACGACATCTACCAGCTGCGCACGGCCGCCCCGCGTCCGCGGATCGCGACCGCCCTGGCCATCGTGATTGGACCGGGCGAGGAACTGTTCTGGCACGGCCTCGTCCAGCGAAGTCTGCAGCCCCGATTCGGGCGCGTGGGTGCCGCCCTTGTCACGTCCGGCATTTACGGCGGGATCCACGTCGTGTCCGAGAACCTGACGCTGACCGGCGCGGCCGGCGTGGCCGGCCTCTTTTGGAGCCTGCTCTACGCCCGCGAGCAGCGGCTGCCGGGGCTCATCATCAGCCACGTCGCCTGGGACATCTGGATATTCCTGATCGCGCCTACGGTGCCGTCTCCGCCCATCGTAGGCGGGGCGTCGGCTTGACAGTCCGCCTCAGGTGCGGGTACTATCACGATATATCGTGATACTTACGGAAATGGAAGAGGAGATGCGAGATGTGGTCAAGACGTGAATTTCGCCGGGGGCCCCGGCAGTGGGGAGAGCGCTTCTTCGAGAAGGGTGACCTCAAGTACGTGATCCTGGAGCTGCTCGCCGACAAGCCCAGCCATGGCTACGAGCTGATCCGGGCCCTGGAGGATCGCTTTAGCGGCTTCTACGCCCCCAGCCCAGGCGCCGTCTACCCCACGCTCCAGTTGCTGCAGGACATGGGGTACGTGACGGTGGTCGAGCAGGACGGCAAGAAGGTCTATACCGTCACCGACGCCGGCCGAACGTTCCTGGCCGAGCGCAAGCCGGTGGTGGATGAGATCTGGAACCGGATGCGCGACCGCTGGGACCCGGAGTTCAGCCGGGAGGTCCATCGGGTGATGCACGACCTACGCGACGAGGTGCGCGACTTTGGCCGGATGTTCGCGGAGCAGGCGCGTAAGCGCTGGCCCGACGCCGACCAGGGACGCCGCATTCGCGACGTGATGGCCAGGGCCCGCCAGGACATCCAAACGATTCTGAGCGAAGAGAAGACGCCGGCCGGTTCGACCAAGGTCTAGAGAGCCAACCCAGTTCTCCCTGCCCCTTGCCTTGCGGGGAGGGCCGGGGAGGGCGTCTCGGTAACCGGCAAGCTCTCCCTCATCAGGGGGGATGGCCAGGGTGGGGGTCGCGGCATCTCAGTACCCGTCGACCACGACGTTGCGCAAGGGCTCGCCGGTCGCATACCGGCGCACCTGGTCAGCGATCAGCCGCCAGGCGCGGTCGTACAGTTTTCGCACGGCGCCGCCCACGTGCGGGGTGATGATGACCCCGGGGGCCGACCACAGCGGATGCCCATCGGGTAGCGGCTCGGGATCGGTGACGTCAAGTGCGACCCGGATCCGACCCGCGAGGACGGCCTTGGTCATAGCCTCGGTGTCGACAACTGGCCCACGCGCCGGATTCGCCAGCAGGGACCCCGGACGCATGGCCGCCAGGAATCTAGCATCAACTAAGCCGCGGGTCTCCGCGGTGAGAGGGAGAAGGATCACTACCACGTCGGCTTGGGGAAGCAAGGCGGGCAGGTCCGCCACAAGGTGGACGCCGTCGCGCTGGTGCCGAGCCACCCGACTGAACTTCACTCCGAACGGCGCCAGCCGACTCTCCAGGGCCCGCCCGATCGACCCGTAGCCGACGATCAGGACAGTGGCGCCTTCTAGGTCATCGCCGCCAGCCTCAAGCCCAGCCTGACGCCAGGTGCCGCTCCGCTGCGCTTCGAGGTGTTGCGGGAAATTGTGAAAGGCAGCCAGCATCATCATCACGACCCACTCGGCGATCGGAACATCGTGGACGCCGGCCGCGTCGCAAAGCGTCACGCCCGGCGGAATGTGGTCAAGGAGGCTGTCCACGCCGGCAGCCATGGTCTGCACTACCCGAAGATCCTCCAGGCGGGCAATGGCTTCGAGCACGCGAGGGCGGTTGTAGTCGGCGACCAGAAACTCGCCGCGGCCGAGCCGGTTCGGAAAGGCGCCATCGACCGGGAGGTCGTGGATTGCGATGCCGTCCGGCAGTAGCGCCCGATGCGGAGCAGCCGTCTCCGGCGGGATCCAGACATTGAGCGGCACCCCCCGACAGTACACCGCCACAATCAGCGGTGTGGACTGGAATCACAACACCCACTATCACGCCGCCCTGCTTCGTGAAGTCCCACCCGGATGTGTCCGCGCCCTCGACGTGGGCTGCGGCGACGGCGTCTTCGCTCGCAAACTGGCGTCGCTGGCCGGCCGGGTGGACGCCATCGATTCGGATGCGGCCACGATTGGTCGCGCCCGCGACCAGACACCCGTGCTCCCCAACGTGACATTCATCCTCGGCGACTTCCTCGGGTGCCCTGTCGACGCCGAGGACTACGACTTCGTCGCCGCCCTCGCCTCGCTGCACCACCTGCCCTTTGAAGCCGGGCTGGAGAAGATGACCCGCGCCCTGCGGCCTGGTGGGATGCTGGCGGTGCTTGGCATCTGGCCCGTGGTCACGACCGCGGACCGGATCGTTAGCGGCGCGGCGGTGGTGGCCAACCGGACCTACCAGTTGCTTCGCGGCCCCGACCGCGTCACCGCTCCCAGGGCGCCTCCCACGATGACGCTGGACGACGTCCGAGTCCGAGCCGCCCAACTGCTCCCCGGAGCCCGGGTTCGCCGGCGCCTCCTCTGGCGCTACACGATCCTCTGGACCAAGCCCAGCTAAAGAATCAGCATCGTGTCGCCGAACTCGTGCCAGAGATACCGCCGGTCGACGGCCTCGGCATAGGCCCGGGCGAGGAGATCGCGGTCGGCAAACGCTTGCAACAGCTCGAAATGGCTGGCTTGCGGTTCATGAAACCCGGTGAGCAGGGCGTCCACCACCCGCGGCCGGTGGGCCGGTGAGATCTTCAGCTCAGTCCACCCGGCCACCGCCCGCACGTGGCGGTGCCTGTCGACCGCCGTTTCCAGGGCGCGCACCACGGTGGTGCCGACGGCGATCACCCGCTGGGCGCGGGCGACGGCCGCCGCGGCCTGCGTCGACACCTCGAACCACTCCTCGTACATGTGGTGCGCGGCGTCGAAGGCGTCGTCCTGGAAGGAGCTCAGTCCGGTGTGCAGGACGATGCCCGCGATTCCAATC
>DASQAY010000102.1:0-2339 GCA_035635515.1 Candidatus Eiseniibacteriota bacterium
TACCTGGATCGCAATCCGAGCCGGCGGCCGGCCGAGCGCAAGGTGGCCATCATCCTGTTCACGCTGTACATGCTGATCGCGGTGGCGCTGGTCTTGATCGGGATGTTCTTCAGGGGCGAGGCCTGGACGTGGAACTGGGGCCTGGTCCTGGGGAGCGGCTAAATCGATGCTCGGCAAATGGTTCCTGGGGACGAGCGTCGCGTTCGTCCTCCTGCTGGCCTTCGCCCTGTACCAGGACGGGGTGCTCAACCGGCCCTACGGACAGTATCAACAGCGGTATTTCGCCAGTGAGGGAGTGGCTTATCCCGGCCCGCAGGTCTATCAGCTATTTCCCAAGGTCAAGGTCAACGGCAACTACCAGGTGGAGCGCTGCATCACCTGCCACGTGCCGGACATCCTGAAGCTCGGCCCCCAGGAAGCCGCGCGCAAGCTGGGCCCCAACCACCCGGCCATGATCGACGACAAGGTCTTCGCGGCATACGGCCAGGACACGCTGGCGTGCCGCCCGGTGGTCGCTGCGGCGCCAGGCTTCATCAGCCCCAGCGCCTCGCCCGGCGCCAGCGCCTCACCCAGCCCCAGCGCCTCGCCCAGCGCCAGCGCTTCGCCGGCCGCGTCGGCCAGTCCCAAGGCGAGCGCCTCGCCCAGCCCGACCCCCAGGGCCGCCCCGGCGGTGTCGAGCTCCGGCGCCCGCTGCCAGGATCCTCGCGCCCAGGCCTTTTACGTGCTGGATGTGAACGGCAAGGTGGTGAACGACCCGCAGACCGGACAGCCGATGGTGGCCAACCTGCCGGGCTTCATCACCAGCCAGTACAAGGGGCTGGGGATCGACGAAAGCGGCTGCATCATCTGCCACAACGGGCAGCGGCAGGCGACCACGGTCACGTCCGCGCACCGCAACCTGATCCCAAATCCCTTCGCCGTCTTCGCCCAGGCGCCCAACCTGTACGAGAACAGCTGCGCCCAGTGCCACGGGGCGACGGGGGAGGGGCTCAAGGGGCCGCCCCTCAACGACCAGGACCGGCTCGGCTTCTTCAACGACGACTACTACCAGAAGTGCATCTACCTGGGATACCTCGACCCCAGCCGCAGGGGCACCATCATGCCGCCCT
This sequence comes from Candidatus Eiseniibacteriota bacterium, assembly GCA_035635515.1. Lineage (GTDB taxonomy): Bacteria > Chloroflexota > Dormibacteria > CF-121 > CF-121 > CF-121. The sequence continues at coordinate 1,110 of DASQAY010000102.1, forward strand.
GGGGGATCCGGCACATCCTGAACTCGTCCCAGATCCAGCTGCTCGTCCACTGGATTCGCCTCTGGCAGGACTACACGAGGCTGCCATGAGGAGGCAGTGGTGGCGCGATCTGCTGGGCACCACGATCGCCTTCATCATCCTGGCCACGGTGACCTTCGCTCTCATCTACGGGGAGTTCCTGCTGGACGTCACCAAGGCCCACAAGGCGGGAGGCTAGCCCATCCTCAGCACGGTATTCCTGCTCAATTTCGGGGAGACCGGCCCGGGCGACTTCGTGTTCGTCCTGATCTGGGCGCTGGCGACCCTCCTGCTGGCTTCCTACTACGTCTATAAGATGACCCAGCGCTAATGTCCGGCTTCTGAAGGCCGTGGTCGAGCCAGCCAGCACCCCGACCATCTCGTCCCGACGCCTGAATCCGCGCCGGGCCGCCTACCTCTCCCTCATCCCGGGGCTGGGGCAGCTGGCCAACGGCCAGCCGAAGAAGGCGGCCGCCTTCCTGGCGGGCGTGATCGCCCTGTTTGCGCTCAGCTTCAGCGTGCCGGGCGTGACCACCGACGTGGTGGGCGCCTGGCGTCCACGCGGCAGCCTGATGGTCTCGCTGTCGGTGGTCCTGGAACTGGTCTCGTTGCTGGTCTTCATCGCCCTGTTCATGGCCGCGCTGGTCTTCTGGTACGCGTCCATCCACGACGCGCGGCTGACCGCGGTGGAACGCAACGCGGGGACGCCGACCCGGGGGCGCTGGTGGTTGTTCCGCCGATGATGGACTCAGGTCACCCCGCCCGGAAACTCGGGCCTGCTCCGCTTGACCATCGTCAGCCGGCCTTACTAGACTTCCGGGGAGTGTCGGCGATGCTCGCGGTGATGGGCTCGGTCGTGATGGCGGCGACGCCGCTGTCCGCGTCAGCCGCCATCGACGTCAGCCCGCTCGACTGCGCCGGCCCTCAAGCCTGCCGGATCGTTTCCGTGTATGCAGTCGTCTTCTGGCTGGCCATGTTCGTGCTGGTGGTGGTGGGCGGCCTGCTGGTCTACGCCGCCATCCGGTTCCGGCGACGGGACGAGAGCGAGCCGGCCCAGATCCACGGCAACTCCCGGCTGGAAGTCGCCTGGACGATCTTCCCCCTGCTCGTGCTGCTCGTCATCTTCAGCCTGACTTTCGCCAACATCGACTATGTGCGCAACGGGCCGCCGGGGCCGATGACCATTACCGTGACGGGCCAGCAGTTTGCCTG
>DASQAY010000103.1:0-5256 GCA_035635515.1 Candidatus Eiseniibacteriota bacterium
CGTTCTGCGGCCGCTGCCGCGCCTGCCGGAACGGGGAAGTCACGCTCTGCGAGCCGTCAGGCGAGTACGCGTATCGCGGCACCATGCTCGACGGGACGATGCGCCTGCAGTCCGCGGACGGGTCCCCGCTCAAGCACTTCAACTTCGTGTCGTGTTTTGCCGAGTACGCCGTCGTCCCTGAGGCGTCGGCCATCCCGATCCCGCGAGAGCTCCCCTTGTGGGAGGCCGCCCTGGTCGGGTGCGGCGTCATCACCGGGTTTGGCGCGGTGCGCAATGTGGCGAAGGTGAAACCAGGCGAGAGCGTGTGCGTCATCGGCTGCGGTGGCGTGGGGCTTCAGGTCGTGGCAGCCGCGCAGAGAGCCGGGGCCCGGCCCATCATCGCGGTCGATCGCAGCCAGGAGAAGTTGGACCGTGCCCTGGCGATGGGGGCCAGCGACGGAGTCGATGCCTCGCGCGATGGCGCGGTGGCCCGCATCCGGGAGCTGTCCGGTGGCGGGGTCGACCATGCCATCGAAGTGGTTGGAATCGCGGCCACCATCCGCCAGGCGTGGGACGTGCTGCGGCCGGGCGCCACGGCCGTGGTCGTCGGACTGGCGCCCCGCGGACTGGAGGTCTCCATCCCGGCCATCGAGCTGCTGTCGGCGAAGGGTCTCAAGGGCTGTTTCTACGGCTCGGGCAACCCGCGGACGGACATCCCGCAGCTGGCGCAGATGGTGGTTGACGGGAAGTTGCCGCTGCGTGACGTGGTCTCCGACTTCACCGACCTCGAGGGCATCGACGATGCGTTCGACCGCATGCGCCGGGGCGTGGGCGCCCGGACGATCGTGGTGATCGACGCCGGCGTTGCGGGCGCGCCCGCGAGCTAGCAGGCTCCTAACTCGGCGATCGCACCAGGTTAACGACTGGCTCGAGGTCGTCAGGAAATTGCTGGGGCTCCCGCATGAACGGGATTCGCTGGCGAAGTTGGGCAAGCAGCTTAGCGGTCCCGCGTCCCAATGGCGACAGCCCGCGGTGTTCCACCGCCTGGCCGGCAACGGTGAGCTCGATGGCCAGAATGCGCGCGGTGAGGTCCATCATCTGGTTGAGACGCCTGATCCCAAGCGGCGCCTGGGTCATGCGGTCCTCGATCCCCTCCGCCAGCGAGGTGCTGGGCAGCTCGAATGAAACCGGCTGAGCCAGGAGGCGGGCTTCGGCCGCTAGCGACGCGGCGGCGATACCGAGTTCGTTCAGCCCCGCATCAGGGGTGCTGTCACCGGGGAGGAGTCCGGTAGGCAAACCCGACCACGGCGACTCCAACAGCTTGATGGCCCGCTCGGCCGACGCCGTCAGTGCCGGCGCCAGCGCGATCCGCAGCAGGTCGAGCGCCGCCGCCAGGGGCGCGATGTCGAAGTTGCCGACCGAGATGATCCGATCTTCTTCGACGACCACGATCGGGTTGCCCTGGGCGGCATTGAGCTCGCGGTCGAGCTGCTCGCGCGCGTATGCGAGGGCGTCGTCGAGGGCGCCGATCACCTGGGGCAGGGTGCGGAAGGTGAGCGGGTCCTGCAGGTTGCGGGGCGGCGCTGACCACAGGAAACTGCCTTCCAACAGGGTGCGCAGACTGCCCACCGCTCTCTTGAGGCCGGGCAGCGGGCGGGCGGACTCGACCGACGTGTGCAGGATGCTCGGGTTGGCATGGAACCCTTCCAGGCTGAGCGCTCCGACGCTGAGCATGGACTGGTGCAGCCGCCCCAGGTCATGGACGGCCAGCGCCGCCGAGCCGATGGAGAAAGCGTTGTTGTTGATCAGCGGGAGCCCCTCGCCCGCGGCCAGGACAAAGCCGCCCAGCACGCCGTGCGCCAGGTCGGCCATCGGGGCCAGGTCGCTCTGGCCGACTGAGCCAAGCGTGCGGACCACCGGCAGCCGGTCTTCGTTAAGGGCTTTGGCGACGTGGGCCGCCAGCTCCGGGCGGACGCCCGGGTAACCCGAGGCCAGGTGGTTGAGAAGGCGGACCAGCGTGGCCCGCACGATGTCGGCGGCGGCCGGTGGGCCCTGGGCGATCCGGTGCTGGATGATCAGGTCCTGGTTGAAGCGGGCCATCGCGCCGGGATCGACGCGCGCCCGCTTGAGCGCGGACACGCCCGTGGTGAGGCCGTAGACGTTATCGCCCCGCTCGACCGCGCGCTCCACGACGGCCCGCGACCGGCGCATGGTCTCCATCGCTTCCGGGTGCAGTGTCACCTGCGCCTTTTGACGGGCGACCTGGATCACGTCGTCGAGGGTCAGCCCCCGCCCGGTGATGGTGACGGACGGAGAACTCAGCGCCAAACGGCCTGCGCGGTCCGGGCAATGGTGGTGAGCTTGTCGCGCTCGTCGTCCACGGTGATGGCGTTGCCGATGACCGACGTGGCGAAGCCGCACTGAGGACTGAGACCCAGGCGGTCGAGGGGGAGAAAGCGGCTCGCCTCCTTGATGCGCCCGGTCAGCTCCTCGACGGTCTCCCGGCGTGGGGTCTTGGTGGTCACTAGGCCAAGGATCACCATCTTGTTCTCCGGGACCTGGCGGAGCGGTTCGAAGGAGCCGGAGCGTTCGTCGTCGTACTCCAGCAGCAACCGATCCGCGTTGACGGTCTGGAAGATCTGCTTGGCGATCGGCTCGTAGCCGCCGGACACCAGCCACCGGCTGACCTGGTTGCCGCGGCACAGATGCATGCTGAAGGTGATCCCGTCGTGGCCGGCCATGACGGCGTTGTCCAGCTCGATGCCGTGCGAGAGCCAGCGGTCCACGCTCCAGCCGCGGGCCTCGTAGAAGGCGCGCCACTTGGGTTCGATCAGCAGCGGGTAATGGGGCGCGTCCAGCTGAATGTAGGTGGCGCCCAGCCGTTGCAGCTCGGCCACCTCGTCGCGATAGATGGCGACCACGTCGGCCAGGAAGTCGTCGAGCGTGGGGTAGACGTCGCCGGACCGCTCCTTGGACCACAGGTTGGCGTAGAGGCTGGGGCTGGTGAGGGTCACTTTTGGGATGCGGGTGGTGCGGCCGCGCAGGTAGGTGAAGTCCTCGGCGGCCAGGTGGTGGCGGCGTTTGAGCTTGGCGGTCACCCCCAGCTCCGGGGGCCGGGCAATGTTCATCTCGCCAAGGACCTCGCTGTGCCAGTCGCCCCACAGGAACGCGTCCAGGGGCACGTCACCGAACCCTTCAACCGCATCGGTCAGCGCGCTCTGGAAGGAGAGGCGGCGCATCTCGCCGTCGGTGACCACGTCCAGGCCTGCGTCCTCCTGAAGTTTGACCGCAGCGTCCACTGCCCGGTCTTCGATCTTCTTGAAGACGGCCGGTGTCATCTGTCCAGCTGCCAGGTCATCCCGGGCCTTGAGCAGCTCGGGTGGCCGCAGCAGGCTGCCGACGACGTCGGTGTGGGCCGTGATCACGGGCATAAGCGTGCCATAGGCGGCATTCGCACGTGCGGGGCTAGGATGGATCCCGGAGGCCGCTGTGGCGATTGCTCTGCCGTTCGAGAATCGGGCCCAGGCCGGCAGGATCCTGGCCGCCCAACTGGCGGAATATCGAGGCCGTCCGGAGGTGCTGGTCCTGGGGCTGCCTCGGGGCGGGGTGCCGGTGGCGTTCGAGGTAGCCCAGGCACTGGGTGTCCCACTCGACGTCTTCCTGGTCCGCAAGCTCGGGGTGCCCGGCCACGCGGAGCTGGCCATGGGCGCCATCGCCAGCGGTGGAGTTCGCGTGGTGAACCAGGCCATGCTCAGGTCCCTGCGGATTTCACCCCAGCAGCTGGACGCGGTGATCCGGGCCGAGGAGGCCGAGCTCCGACGGCAGGAGCGCGTGTACCGAGGCGACCGGCCACCGCCGGACGTGTCGGGACGGACGGCCATCCTGGTGGACGACGGCCTGGCGACCGGGGCAACGATGCAGGCCGCGGTCGCCGCTCTGCGCTCGGCCGGCCCCAAAGAGGTGGTGGTGGCGGTGCCGGTGGCGCCGCCAGAGACCTGCGCTGAGCTGGAGGTGGAGGCAGATCGCGTCGTCTGCGCTCTGACCCCGGAGCCCTTCTACGCCGTGGGCGCCTGGTATCGGGACTTCTCCCAGACGTCGGACGACGAGGTGCGAGAGCTGCTGCGTCGGAATCAGGCGGTTCGAGCCGCGTCGTAACGCCTCATCACCCCGGCGGCACGTGGCAATAGACTGGCTCGGTGAGCCCGCTCGCCCTGGCCCTGGTGCTGGGAGCGGCCGTCTTGCATGCCACCTGGAACGTGCTCCTGAAGACGTCCGAGAATCCCCTGCATGCGGCGGCCCGCGCGGTGACGTCGTCGGCGGCCCTGCTGACCATCCCCGTGGCGGTGTTGTGGTTGGCGGGGGGTCGGCCGGGGCTGCCGCCGACCGGCTGGCTCCTCTCGTTAGTGTCGGGTGTCCTGGAGCTGGCGTACTTCATCTTCCTGTCCATTGCGTATACGCGGGGCGAGCTGTCGATGGTCTATCCCCTGGCCCGCGGCACTGCGCCGCTCCTGGCGGTGGCCATCGGCCTGACGGTGTTGGGGGAGCGGGTCAGTGTGGTCGCGCTGGCGGGGGTGGGCTGCCTGCTGGCCGGCGTATGGGTCGTCCGGCGGCCGGCGTCGGCCGGGGCCGCCACCGTGCCGGCACTGCTGACGGCCGTATGCATCGCCGCCTACTCGGCAGTGGACCGAGTCGGGGTGCGGTTGGGTCCGGTGTGGCTATACGCGTGGGCGTTGTGGGTGTGGGTGGCTATCCTGCTGGCGGCCTGGGTCCTGGTGCGCGAGCGAAACGTGACCTGGCGCCGTGCCGACTGGCGCCGCGGGCTCGCCATTGGCGTCCCCATGACGGCGGCCTACCTGATGGTGCTGGGGGCGTTCCGCCTGGCGCCTCTGACGCTGGTGGCACCAGTGCGCGAGTCGGCTATCGTCCTGGTGACCGGCTGGGGCGTGTGGCGGTTGCGCGAGCGCACTGGCGCGTGGCTGCGCATGGCGGGGGCGGTGGCGATCCTCGCGGGAGTAGCGCTGATCGCGTTCAAGTAGTCCCCTCTAGAGAATCGGGGCGAGTGGATTTGAACCACCGACCTCACGGTCCCGAACCGTGCGCTCTAACCTGGCTGAGCTACGCCCCGACGGAGCCGCCGCTGGCGGCAGAGGCCAATTGTAGCGCGGGTATACTCGCCTACGGCGTCTGATTGCTCGTAGCCCTCGTAGCTCAGGGGACCAGAGCGCCGCCGTCCTAAGGCGGGCGTCGCAGGTTCGAGTCCTGCCGAGGGCACCATTC
>DASQAY010000104.1:0-3672 GCA_035635515.1 Candidatus Eiseniibacteriota bacterium
GCGCCAGCCCCGAGACCGCGTAGCCACCGATGCCAAGAAAGTGAATACGCATTAGTACCCGGCCACGCCGCGGACCAGGTCCGCCACGTCATCTGCCGCGTCGGGCCGACCCTGCTGCGCCATGGCCAGGACCATCCGATGGTAGCGTTCCGGGTCATCCAGAATGGCGACCAGCTCGCGCAGCAAGCGCGGCCCATCGCACTCCTGATTGGCAATTACCACCGCCGCGCCCGCCTTTTCGAATGGCCTGGCGTTCAGGCGCTGGTGACCACCCGCGAAGTCTCCAGGGACCAGGATCATGGGCACGCCGACGGCGCTGGTCTCACTCAGCGTGCTGGCGCCGGCCCGAGCCAGCACCAGGTCACTCGCTCGGAGGGCGGTCGCCAGATCCTCGGTAAACGCGAAGGGATGGTAGCGGCCACGCTGCGATTCGGGAAGACTCGCCCGCGCGGTCTCCATCATGGCCAGGTGCCTGGCTCCCGTCTGGTGGGTGACGCTGACGTCGGGCCGAGCGAGCAACTGGGGCAGGGCCTCGGCCACGGCCTGGTTGATGCGAAGCGCGCCCTGGCTCCCCCCCAGCACCAGCAGCCGGCGCGGCCGCTCGGGAAAATCGTGCTTGCGGACCTGGAAGTCTTGCCGCACCGGCGTCCCCGTCAGCACCGCCCGGCCGTCGAGGTAGCCAGCCGACTCCTGGTAGGCGGTGGCGACGGCCCGGGCGAATCGGGCCAGCAGGCGAGTGGCACGGCCGGGTTCCAGGTTCTGCTCCAGCAGCACGATGGGCAGGCCGCGCCGGGCGGCGGCCAGAATCACCGGAACGGTGACGTACCCACCGGTGCCGACCACGGCGTCCGGCCGGAAGCGCCGGATGGCGCGCGACGCCAGCACATAGGCCCAGGGCATGACATAGGGAAGCCGGAGGTTCCGCCAGATCGCGTCTGTGTACAGGCCCGCGGCCGGAATCGCTTGAAAGGGAATGCCGTGGCGGGGGATGACCTGCGCTTCCAGTCCGGTCTTGCTGCCCAGGTAGAGGACCTGCCCCTCAGGGTCCTTCCGCGACAACGCCTGCGCGATCGCGATCGCGGGGAACAGGTGCCCACCCGTACCGCCGCCCGAGATCAACACGCGCATGTCGTATCCAGCCCACCTTCTCGCCTTGCACGGCGATGTTCATCAGTATGCCGACCGCGAGCAACGAGATGGCCAGGGAGGAGCCGCCGTAGCTGATGAACGGCAGCGGGATGCCGGTCGTGGGCAGGGTCACTGTCACGGCCGCGATATTGATCACCGCCTGGGCGGTGATCCAGGTGGTGATGCCGCAGGCCAGCAGGGACCCGAACAGGTCAGGGGCGCGCAGCGCGATGCGATATCCCCGATAGGTGAAGAGGGCGAACAGGGCCAGCACGGCCGTGGTGCCGAGCAGCCCGGTCTCCTCCCCCACGATGGCGAAGATAAAGTCCGTGTGGGCAAACGGGAGCCACTGGTATTTCTGAATGCTCTGGCCCAGGCCGACGCCGAAAATCCCGCCGGAGCCGAGCGCCAGGATCGACTGGATGGACTGGAAGCCGCTGTTCAGGGGGTCGGCCCAGGGGTTCAGGAACGCCATGATCCGGTGAAACCGGTACGGCTCCATGCGGATCAGCGCGGCGACGGCCAGGGCGACGATCGCGACCAAGAGCAGCACGTGGCGCTTGCGTGAGCCCGCCACCAGGAACTGGGTCAGCATGATGGCCGCCAGGATCAAGGTGGTGCCCAGGTCGCGCTCGAGCATGACCAGGCCGGTGATCAGCGCCAGCAGCGCCAGGAAGGGGAGCACGCCTTCCTCGACGGAGTGCAGGCGGTCGCGCCGCCTCTCCAGCCAGGAGGCCATGAAGAGCAGCACGGCCACCTTGGCCAACTCGGCCGGCTGCATCTCCAGCGGGCCGAACTTGAGCCAGCGGCGCGCGCCGTTGCTGGTCACGCCCAGGTGCGGGACGAACACCAGCAGCAGCAGGGCCAGGCTGGCGAGCGCCAGCGGCCGGACCAGCGGACGCAAGCGGTGATAGTCGAGCTGCGCGCAGCCCCACAGCAGACCGGCCCCCAGCACCAACCAGACCAGCTGGCGTTCGAAATAGAAGGCGGCGTTGCGGTGCCACAGCCAGCCCTGCGACTCGGATGCGGAGAAGACCATCACCAGCCCGAAGGCCGCCAGCCCGCCCACCGCCAGCAGCAGGCCGCGGTCGCCGCGGCGCCAGAGGGTGCTCCATCCCGGCAGCGACGCCGGCATGGACACCAGGGTGAGGCCGCGATGCCGCTTCATGCGCCGACCTCCGCGCGCACCGCGGCCTTGAAGCGACGACCGCGGTCCTCGAAGTCGGTGAACATGTCGTAGCTGGCGAAGGCGGGCGACAGCACGACCACCGAGCCCAAGGAAGCGGCGTGCGCCGCCCGGCGCACGGCGTCCTCCAGGTCGTCGGCGCGTTCGGCGCGAACCAGTCCATGCGCGCGCACCCGCTGCACCAGCTCGTCCCCGGTCTCCCCCATCGCCACCAGCGCCGCGGCGCGCTGGGCGATGACGCGCGCCAATGGGTCCAGGTCCATGCCCTTGTTGCGGCCACCGGCGATCAGAATGATCGGCTCTCGGAAGGCTTCCAGCGCCCGCGATGTCGAGTCGGGCGTGGTGGCCTTGGAGTCGTTGTACCAGCGAACCCCATGGAAGGTCCCCACCAGCTCCAGGCGGTGCTCGAGTCCTTTGAAGGCCAGCACCGCGGCCCGCATCCGGTCGGGCGGAACCCCGGCGGCGTGGCCGGCGGCGACCGCCGCCAGCACGTTGCTCATGTTGTGCTCACCGGGGAGCGGCACCTCCGCGGCCGGCAGCACGCGGGTGCCGGCCACGGTCAGCCACCCGTCCCGGAGGACCGCCCCGTCCAGGTCGGCCCGCCGGGTGCTGAACGGCAGCGCTCGGCCGCGCGTCCGGGCGCGAAAGTACTCGTACGACGGGTCGTCGGCATTCAAGATGGCGGCGTCCTGGGGCGTCATGAAGGCGATGGCCCTGGCCTTAATCTCCCGGTAACGCTCGAACGTCAGATGCCGGTCGAGATGGTTCTGGCTGACGTTGAGGATGGCGCCGATGCGCAGCCTGGGCTGGTCAACCGACTCCAGCTGAAAACTGCTCAGCTCGAGCACCATCCAGCTGGCAGCGGTCACCTGGTCCAGCCGGTCCAGCACGGTCTCGCCGATGTTCCCACCGCGGATGACGCGCAGGCCGCCCGCCGCGAACACGTCCGCCGTCAGCGCGGTGGTCGTGGTCTTGCCGTTGGTGCCGGTGATGCCGGCGATGGGCGCCGGGCAAAAACGAAAGAACAAATCCATCTCGCTGGTCACGGCGATGCCTCGTCGCCGGGCGGCCCCCACCAGGGGCAGGTCCCACGGCACGCCCGGGCTGACCACCACCAGGTCGCGACCGTCCAGGTCGGCCTCCGAGTAGCCACCCAGGCGACCCTCGACACCGGCCGCCTGCAGGGCCGCCCGCAGCTCCGGGGTGTCGCTCCGGTCCACCACGCGCACGCCGCCGCCCTGCTTCTGGATGAAGCTGGCAGCGGCCCGCCCGCTGCGTCCGAAGCCGATGACCAGAGCGCGCGCGTGGTCCACGTTCATACCGTCCCGCCCGCCGGTGCCAGGGCGATGGTGAGCAGC
>DASQAY010000105.1:0-12726 GCA_035635515.1 Candidatus Eiseniibacteriota bacterium
GGCCCCCTCTTCCTTGGCGCCCTTCAAAGTTTCTATTGCTGGTCGAGGCGCAGCGCTCGCCCGGCGCCAGGACATCGGGGTTCATGCCCAGGCACATCGAGCAGCCGGCGTCGCGCCACTCGAACCCGGCCTGGCGGCAGACGTCGTCCAGTCCTTCCGCCTCCGCCGCCGCCTTGACAGAGCCGGACCCGGGCACGACCATGGCGCGCACCCGCGGGTGGACGTGTTTGCCCTTGAGCACGGCCGCCGCCACCCGAAGATCTTCGATGCGGGCGTTGGTACAGGAGCCGATGAAGACGCGGTCGAGCGCGATGTCCTGGATGGCGGTCCCCGCCTCGAGTCCCATGTAGGCGAGGGCTCGCGTGTCGCCCTCCCCGGTGGGGGCTGGGACCCGCCCGGTCACCGGGACCGACTGGCCGGGGTTAGTGCCCCAGGTGACGTACGGCTCCAGCTGGGCGGCGTCGAGGCGGACTTCGCGATCGAACCTGGCATCCGGATCGGTAGGCAGCCGGCGCCAGTCGTCCAATGCCCCTTCCCAGGCGCGACCGGTGGGCGCGAAGGGCCGTCCCTCCAGATAGGCAAACGTGACGTCGTCGGGCGCGATCATCCCGGCCCGGGCGCCCGCCTCGATGCTCATGTTGCAGACGGTCATCCGTCCGGCCATGCCGAGGCCACGGATGGTCGAGCCGCGGTACTCGATGATGTGGCCCTGTCCGCCGGCGACGCCGATGCGGGCGATGATGCCCAGCACGACGTCTTTGGCCGTCACGCCGCGGGGCAGGTCGCCCTCGACGGTGACGGCCATTTGCTTTGGGGGCCGCTGCCGCATCGTCTGGGTGGCCAGGACGTGCTCGACCTCCGACGTCCCCACCCCGAAGGCGATGGCCCCCAGCGCGCCATGGGTGGAGGTGTGTGAGTCGCCGCAGACGATGAACAGGCCGGGCTGGGTCAGCCCCAGCTCGGGCCCGATGATGTGGACGATCCCCTGGCGCGCATTGCCCATGCCATAGAGCTGGATCCCCTCGCGCCGGCAGTTGTCTTCCAGCGCCTCCATCTGGCGCTGCGCGATCGGCTCGGCGGCGGCCCGGCCGCCCTGCGTGGGCACATCGTGGTCCATGGTGGCCAGCGTCAGGTCCGGCCGGCGCACCCGGCGGCCGGCCAGGCGCAGGCTCTCGAAGGCCTGGGGCGAGGTCACCTCGTGGACCAGGTGCAGGTCGACGTAGAGCAGGTCCGGCTCGCCCGCCGCCGCCGCTACGACATGGCGCTGCCAGACCTTGGTCGCCAGGGTTTGCCCCATCTCCGGTAGGTCTTATGGTACGGAGGGGAAGGGCTCACCCGGCGGCCACGGATTCACCGGAGTGAGCGGCGCGCCGGCCAGTTGGGCCAGAGCGGCGCCAGCCGGCGCCGGCGCGTCACGGGCGGCCCGGACCAGGTCGGCGATCACGGCACTGGCGGCAGCCTCGGGGCCCGCCCCCGCCCCCTGAAAGAAGAGCGGCCCGGCGGCCTTGGCGTCCACCCGGATGCCGTTTTGGGCCCCGCCCACCCGGGAAAGCGGCTCGGCGGCGGGCAGGCTTCGGGGACGGACATCGGCCTCGATGCCGGAGGCTACGGCCCGGGCGGCGGCAATCAGCTTGATGACCCGCCCCCGACCGCGGGCCGCGGTCAACTCGTGGGAGGTAATGCCCCGGATGCCCACCCGGGAGATCGCGGCCACGTCGATCCGCTGGTGAAACGCCAGCATGACCAGGATGGCGAGCTTGGCCGCCGGGTCGTGGGCATCGACGTCGGCCGACGGGTCGGCCTCGGCCAGCCCGGTGGCCTGGGCCTCGGCCAGCGCCACCCCAAACTCCCGGCCCCCCGCCATCGCCTCCAGCAGCACGTTGGTGGTGCCGTTGAGGATGCCGCTGATCCCGGTGATGGTGTCCGCCGCCAGGTCGTCGGCGAGCGTTTCGACGATCGGGATGGCGCTGGCCACGGACGCTTCGAACCGGAGCCGGCCCAGGCGAGCTAGAGCCGGACCGTGGGCCGCGATCACCTGCTTGTTGGCGGTGATCACCTGCAAACCGCGCGACAGTCCTTTCTCCAGAAACGAACGGGCCGGTTCCAGCCCACCCGCGACCTCGATCAGCGCGTCCAGCGACTTGTCGGCCAGCAACGCGTCGGCTGAAACCAGGGGCGCAGGCGCGGTTCGGCCCTGGGGCCGCGCCACCGCCACGCCCACCAGCACCACCGGCCGGCCGGCCGCCTCAGAGATGGAGGGGCCTTCGGTCAGCCGCCGGGCGACCGCTCCCCCCACGTGCCCGAGGCCGATCAAGCCAACCCGAAACCTCGCCGCCATTTAGGGGACTGTGCCGGCCACTAGAGCCGCTCGACGATCGCCTGGGTCATGGCCGCCGTATTGAGAGCCCGGACACCGGGCCGGACAAGGTCGGCGGTGCGCATGCCATCGGCGAGTGCCTTGGAAACGGCGCGTTCGATCGTGCCGGCCGCTGCCGGCGCGTCCAGGGACCAGCGAAGTAGCAACGCCACACTGAGGATGGCGCCGATGGGATTGGCGATCCCGCGTCCCGCGATGTCGGGCGCCGAGCCGTGGATCGGCTCGTAGAGGCCGAGCGTGCCGGCACCCATGCTGGCCGAGGGCAGCATCCCCAGCGACCCGACCAGCATGGAGGCCTCGTCCGTGAGCACGTCGCCAAAAAGGTTCTCGGTGACGATGACGTCGAACTCGGTCGGCCGGCGGATCAGGGCCATGGCGAAGGCGTCGACCAGCATGTGGGTGACGCGCACCTCCGGGTAGCGCAACGCCATCCGATTGACGACGTCCCGCCACAGGCGAGAGGTCTCCAGCACGTTCGCCTTGTCGACCGAACAGAGCTTCCGGCGGCGGGTCATTGCCAGGGCGAAGGCGCGTTCGGCGATCCGCTCGATCTCCGCCGCCGAGTAGCGCATGGTGTCGACCGCGGCTTCGCCGCGCGCCGACGTGTAGCGCCGCTTGGGCCGACTGAAGTAGAGCCCGCCGGTTAGCTCCCGGACCACGATGAGATCGACGCCGGTGACCACCTCCGGGCGGAGGGTGGAGCTGTCGACCAGCGCGGGGTCTACCCGCACCGGGCGCAGGTTGGCGTACAGGCTGAGCGCCTTGCGTAAGCCCAGGATGGCCTCGCCCGGCCGGACCTTCGCCGAGGCATTGGCGTCGTCCCAGCGCGGGTCGCCCACGGCCCCAAACAGGATGGCGGCGGCGCGCTTGCACCGCTGCACGGTCTCGGGCCGGATGGCCACCCCGTAGGCGTCGATGGCGGCGCCGCCCACGACATCCGAGGTCAGCTCGATCGAGATCTCATACGTTCGGGCCACCGCTTCCAGCACCTGGACTGCGGCGGCGGTCACCTCGACCCCGATCCCGTCCCCGGGAAGCACCACGATCTGCTGTGTTCGACTCAACCCGTACAATCTCCCGCTATGAGCCCGCTGCGTGCCTCGACGCTTGGCGTGGTCGGCGCCGGCGTGATGGCCGAGGCCATGATCGCCGGGGTGCTGGAGCGAAAGCTCCTGTCGCCATCCGCCATCATAGCCAGCCATCCGCGGGCTGACCGGCGAGAGGCCCTCAAGCAGAAGTATGGGATCGAAGTCACCGAGCGCAACACGGAGGCGGCCGCCCGAGGGGACATCGTGATGCTCGGCATCAAGCCCCAGGTCATGACTCGCGTGCTGGACGAGCTTCGCCCCTCCCTGGAGCAAGGGAAACTGGTGATCTCGATCATCGCCGGCGGCGCCACCGCGGCATTGCGAAAAGGGCTGGACCACGCGGCCATCGTGCGCGCCATGCCGAACACGCCGGCCCAGATCGGGCATGGGGTCACCGTCTGGTACGCGACCCCCGAGACCACCCCGACCCAGCGAGAGCAGGCCAAGGCGCTGCTGGGCGCGCTCGGCCATGAGCAGCAGGTGGAAGACGAACGCTTCGTGGCCATGGCCACGGCGGTCAGCGGCACCGGCCCGACCTACGTCTTCCTGGTCATGGAGGCCCTGATCGATACCGCGGTCCACCTGGGGTTCCCGCGCCACGTCGCCCATGACCTGGTCCTGGAAACGCTGAAAGGGTCGGTCGCCTTCGCCGAACGCTCGGGCAAGCATCCCGCTCAACTGCGTGACATGGTGACCTCCCCGGGCGGGACGTCGGCCGCGGCGCTGCACGAGCTCGAGCGGGGACGGCTTCGGACCGTGATGGCGGACGCGGTCTGGGCCGCCTACCGGCGGACGATCTCGTTATCCCAGAGCCTCAGCGCCGGAAAGGATCCCGAGCCGATGGCGCCCCGCGGGACCGACTGAGGTAGTCGTTCCCACACTCAGTCAGCGCTCGCTGAACCGCGCGTTGCTGGAGCGCCAGTGGCTGCTCCGCCGGCGGACCGCGCCGGTGGCGGACGCGCTCGAGCACCTCTGCGGCATGCAGGCCCAGGTGCCAATGTCACCGTATGTCGGTCTCTGGACGCGGCTGGAGGGCTTCCGCCCCGAGAGCCTGGCCGACCTGATTACGAACCGGCGGGCCGTCCGGATCGCGCTCATGCGTTCGACCATCCACCTGGTCACCGCCCGCGACTGCCTTGGCCTCCGGCCCCTGTTCCAGGCTTTCCTGGAACGCGCCCTCCATACCGCCACCCCCTTTGGCCGCCAGATCGTGGGGATGGACATGACCCCTCTGGTGGCCGCCGCGCGAAAGGCGCTCGACGAGCGACCGCGCACCCTGGCCGAGTTGGGGACGGTGCTCCACCAGCGGTGGCCCGATCGCGACCCAGCTTCCCTGGCGTACGCTGTGCGCCACCTGGTGCCGCTGGTCCAGGTTCCACCCCGAGGCCTCTGGGGCCGAAGCGGCGCCGCGCGGTGCGCCACCGCCGAAGCCTGGCTCGGCCGACCGCTGCAGGCCAAACTGTCGCTGGAGAAGCTGATCCTTCGCTACCTGGCGGCCTTCGGCCCGGCCACGGTCGCCGACATCCAGGCCTGGTCCGGCCTGCGCGGGCTGCGGCCGACCGTCGAGCGCTTGCGGCCGCGACTGCGCAGCCTGAAGGATGCGGCTGGCCGCGAGCTGCTGGACGTCCCCGATGGGTTCCTGCCTGATCCCGACACCGCCGCCCCACCGCGGTTCCTGCCCGAGTTCGACAACCTGCTGCTCGCGCACGCCGACCGCACCCGCGTCGTGTCAAACGAGCATCGCTCCGTGATTGGCTTCCGGACCGTCCTGGTCGATGGGATGGTCCGGGCAACGTGGACGATTGCGCGCCAGCCGGAGGCCGCCACCCTGACCGTGGAATGCCTGACGCCAATCAGAAAGACCGATCGCACGGCGGTTGCCGATGAAGGGGCGCGGCTCCTGGCGTTCGTGGCCCCCGATGCCACGCGCCACGAGATCCAGTTTGTCTAGCCCCTCCCAAAACGAAAAGGGCCACCCCGACGGGGGTGGCCCTCATATCGTCCGAGCTCTAGCTTGCCGGAGCCGCCGGGACCGCCGGGACGGGGGCGGCGACAGGCGCGGGCGCCTCCGCGTAGATCTTGAAGGCCTCCTCGCGCAGTTTCTGGTAGTAGTCGAGCCCGGTGCCGGCCGGGATCAGCTTGCCGATGATCACGTTCTCCTTGAGCCCGCGCAGCCGGTCGACCTTGCCAGAGATGGCGGCTTCGGTCAGGACCCGGGTGGTTTCCTGGAATGACGCGGCACTGAGCCAGCTGGCCGTGTTGAGGGCGGCCTTGATCAGCCCCAGCAGCACGGTTTGGGCGACGGACGGGTCACCGCCTTCGGCCAGCACCCGGGCATTGGCCTCTTCGTACTCCCACTGCGACACGATCTCGCCGGGGAGCAGGTCGGTATCGCCGGCCGAGTCAATCCGGACCTTGCGCATCATCTGGCGAACGATGACCTCGATGTGCTTGTCATTGATGTCGACGCCCTGCGACCGGTACACCCGCTGGACCTCTTCCACCAGGTAGGTCTGGACGGCTTCCCGGCCCAGCACGTGCAGCAGCTCCTGCGGGCTGATGGAGCCCTCGGTGATCTGCTGGCCGGCCTTGATCTTCTGCCCAGCGGTGACGTTGATCCGAGAGCCGTGCGGGATCGGGTACTCCCGCGCCTCCTCGTCGGTCGACCGGATGACGATCTGGTTCTTCTCGATCCGGGCCACCCCGGTGGCGCGCGAGCGCAGGACCTGGTCCTGGCCGTCCTCGCCCGGCCCCTTGGCGATTTCCTGGCCTTCCTGGACCGCGTCGCCGCTGGCGACCAGCGACTGCATCTTCCCGGTCAGGACGTAGGGCACGTCGTAGACGTCGCGCGACGTGACTTTGACCTTGCGCGTCCCCTCACCGCGGATGACCTCGACCTCGCCGTCGATCTCCGAGATGATGGCCTTACCCTTGGGGATGCGAGCTTCGAACAGCTCTTCGACCCGGGGCAGACCCTGGGTGATGTCCATCCCGGCGACACCGCCGGTATGGAACGTCCGCATGGTGAGCTGAGTCCCCGGCTCCCCGATGGACTGGGCGGCGATCACGCCCACCGCCTCCCCGATCTCGACCAGCTTGCCGGTGGCCAGGTTGCGCCCGTAGCAGTGGCGGCACACGCCTTCTCGGGCCTGGCAGGTCAGGACGGACCGCACCTTGACCTGGTTGACGCCCGCCTCGATGATGGCGCGCGCCTGGACGTCGCTGATATCGCCGCCTTCTTTAACAAGAATTTCTTGGGTCTGTGGATGGCGGACCTCGGCGGCGGCGATCCGGCCCGCCACCCGCTCGAAGAGCGGCTCGGTCAGCGCCCGTTCCACCGAGATATCGGTGACCCAGATGCCGGCGGTGGTCTTGCAATCTTCGATACGCACGATGACGTCTTGCGCGACGTCCACCAAGCGGCGGGTCAGATACCCGGAGTCGGCGGTGCGCAGGGCGGTATCGGCCAGACCCTTGCGGGCGCCGTGCGTGGAGATGAAGTACTCGAGCACGGTCAGCCCTTCGGAGAAGTTGGCCTTGATCGGCAGGTCGATGATCCGGCCGGTGGGGTCGGCCATCAGGCCGCGCATCCCGGCCAGCTGACGGATCTGCTGTACGTTCCCGCGGGCGCCGGAGTTGGCCATCATGAACACCGGGTGGAGCTCGTCGAAGCTCTTCATGGTGGCCGCCGTCACCTCTTCGGTCGCCTGAGTCCAGAGGTCCACCGTCTGGGTATAGCGCTCGTCGTCGGTGATCAGGCCGCGCCGGAACTGGAGGTCGATGTCCCCCAGCTTCTTTTCCGCCTTGCCAATGATCTGGGCCTTCTCGGGCGGGGTCTTGATGTCCATGGCGGAGATGGTGACCCCCGCCTTGGTGGCGTAGGCGAAGCCCAGCCGCTTGATTTCGTTGGCGACCCGCGCCGTCTCCTCATTGCCGTACAGGCGGAAACACTCGGCCACGATCGACCGCAGCGTCTTCTTGTCGAAGACCCGGTTCTGGAACCGCATCGGCTCGCCCTGGCCCTCCATGGGCTGCTTGCCCAGGGGCAGGACCTGGTTGAACATGATCCGGCCGGGCGACGTCCGGACTAGCTTGCCATCGACCCGTACCCGGACCTCCTGCTGGATGTCGACCCGCTTGTTCTGGAGCGACAGCAGCGCCTCGTCCGCGGTGCCGAAGGTCGGCAGGTCCTGGTCCTTGATCTGTGGGGTGGGCTTGATCATGGTCAGGTAGTACGACCCCAACACGATGTCCTGGGTCGGGCTGATGACCGGGTGGCCATCGCTGGCCGACAGGATGTTGTTGGACGACATCATCAGGTTCTTGGCCTCGGCCACGGCGCCGCTGAACAGGGGCACGTGGACCGCCATCTGGTCGCCGTCGAAGTCGGCGTTGAAGGCGGTGCAGACCAGGGGGTGAATCTGGATGGCCGAGCCTTCCACGAGCACCGGCATGAAGGCCTGGATGCCGAGTCGGTGCAGGGTGGGCGCCCGGTTCAGGAGCACAGGATGCTCCTTGATCACCTCGTCCAGGACGTCCCACACCTCGGGCCGCACCCGTTCCACCATCCGCTTGGCCGACTTGATGTTCTGCGTGTAGCCTTTGTTGACCAGCTCGCGCATGACAAAGGGCTTGAACAGCTCGAGCGCCATCTTCTTGGGCAGGCCGCACTCGTGCAGCCGGAGCTCCGGGCCAACGACGATGACGGAGCGGCCGGAGTAGTCGACCCGCTTGCCGAGCAGGTTCTGGCGGAACCGTCCCTGCTTGCCCTTCAGCATGTCCGACAGGGACTTCAGCTTCCGGTTGCCGGTGCCGGTGATGGCCCGGCCGCGGCGGCCGTTGTCGATCAGCGCATCCACCGCTTCCTGCAGCATCCGCTTCTCGTTGCGCACGATGATCTCGGGCGCGCCCAGCTCCAGCAGCCGCTTGAGGCGGTTGTTCCGGTTGATGACGCGCCGGTACAGGTCATTCAGGTCAGACGTGGCAAAGCGGCCGCCGTCGAGCTGCACCATGGGACGCAGTTCGGGCGGGATGACCGGCAGCACGTCCAGGATCATCCAGGTCGGTGAGGCATTCGACTTGCGGAAAGCCTCCACCACCTTGAGCCGCTTGATGGCCTTCTGGCGCTTCTGCCCAGACGAGGACTTGGACTCCTCCCGGAGCACGAGTGACTCCTGGACCAGGTCGATCCGGGCCAGCAGATCCTTGATGGCCTGCGCCCCGATCCCGGCCTTGAAGACCTTGCCGAACTTCTCGGCATACTCGCGGTAGTCCTGGTCGCTCAGCAGCTGCTTGGGCTGGAGCGCCTCGAGCTGGGTCTTCGAGGACTCGATGTCGCCGGACAGCCCCTCGACGTCCTTCTTGAGCCGCTGGTCCAGGACCGCGACTTTCTCTTCGTGACTTTCCCGCCACTTGGCGATCTCAGTGTCGGAGTGCGCCTTCAGCTCTTGCTGCTGCTTCTTGGTTGTCGCCTGGGCCTTGTCGATCTTCTTCTCGACCTGCTTGGGCAGCTCGCGGGCCAGCTTGTCCTCGAACAGCGTGCCCTTGGGGATGATGACCTCTTCCTCGTCCCCTTCCCCGATGGTGAAGTTGGTGGCGGCCTTCTTGCCCTTCTGGGCCTTGATCTTGTCGACCAGCTCCTTGGCCCGCGACGTCATGGCGTCGGCCACCTCGTCCAGCTCCTCGTCGAGCGCCTTGACCTTGCCCCGCGTGTCCTCCTGCCTAGCCTTGACCTTCTGATCGAGCTCTTCCTTCAGCTCCTTGACCTGGGCGTCGCGCTCCTCCTGGAGCTTGAGCACCCGGTCGTTGTGCTGCGGCGAGGTCTTGGAGAGGTACTCCTTGCGGGCGTCCTCATCGATGTGGGTGACGATGTAGTTGGCGAAATAGAGCACCTTCTCCAGATTGCGGGGGGACATGTCCAGCAGCAGGCCCATCCGGGACGGGATGCCCTTGAAGTACCAGACATGGCTCACCGGCGAGGCCAGCTTGATGTGGCCCATCCGCTCCCGGCGCACCTTGGAACGGGTGACCTCCACCCCGCACTTGTCGCAGATGATGCCCTTGTAGCGGTAGCGCTTGTACTTCCCGCAGTGGCACTCCCAGTCCTTCTGGGGGCCGAAGATCTTCTCGCAGAAGAGGCCATCCCGCTCCGGCTTGAGGGTGCGGTAGTTGATCGTCTCCGGCTTGGTGACTTCGCCGTGCGACCACGACAGGATGGTCTCCGGCGAGGCCAGGGAGAGCTTCAACGCGTCGAAATTTTCTAGCTTCAGCGTCATGAATTACCTCTTACGGAACCAGTGGATTCTGTGAGCGGGCGGCAGACCAATCGGATTCGTCGATCTCGTCGCGTTCCAGGTTGATGCCCAGGTCGAGCGGCATCTCGGAGATGTCGTCCTCGCTGAGCAGCACCTGCTTCTGACCGTCGGACTGGATCTCGACGCCGAGCGCCAGGCCTTCGAGTTCCTTGACGAGGACCCGGAAGGACTCGGGAATCCCGGCTTCCAGCGTGTTCTCGCCCTTGACGATGGCCTCGTACGCCTTCACCCGGCCCACGATGTCGTCGGACTTGACGGTCAGGATCTCCTGCAGGATGTGGGAGGCGCCGTAGGCTTCCAGCGCCCAGACCTCCATCTCGCCGAAGCGCTGCCCGCCGAATTGGGCCTTGCCGCCCAGCGGCTGCTGGGTGACCAGCGAGTAAGGACCCGTCGAGCGGGCGTGGATCTTGTCCTCAACCAGGTGAGCCAGCTTCATCATGTAGATGTAGCCGACCGTGACCGGGTGGTCGAACGGCTCGCCATGCCGCCCGTCGCGCAGCGTGTTCTTGCCGGACATCGGCAGGCCGGCCTTGCCCAGCTGCTCCTCGATGAACTCTTCGGAAGCGCCGTCGAAGACGGGTGTGGCGACTTTCAGGCCCATCGCGTGCGCAGCCCAGCCCAGGTGGGTTTCCAGGACCTGCCCCAGGTTCATCCGGCTGGGCACGCCCAGGGGGTTGAGGACGATCTCGACCGGCGCCCCGTCCGGCATGTAGGGCATATCCTCCACCGGCAGGATGCGGGCGATGACGCCCTTGTTGCCGTGGCGGCCGGCCATCTTGTCGCCCTGCGCGATCTTGCGCTTCTGGGCGACGTAGACCCGGACCAGCTCGTTGACGCCCGGCGCCAGCTCGTCCTTGGTCTCGCGGCTAAAGATCTTGACGTCGACCACGATCCCGCGCTCGCCGTGGGGGACGCGCAGGGAGGAGTCGCGGACCTCGCGCGCCTTCTCGCCGAAGATGGCCCGCAACAGCCGTTCCTCGGCCGAGAGCTCCGACTCGCCCTTGGGGGTGATCTTGCCCACCAGGATGTCGCCGGGATGCACCTCGGCGCCGATGTAGATGATGCCGCGCTCGTCCAGGTTCTTCAGCGTCTCGTCGCTGACGTTCGGGATGTCGCGGGTGATCTCTTCGGGTCCGAGCTTGGTGTCGCGAGCCTCGATCTCGTACTCCTCAATGTGAATGGAGGTGTACTTGTCCTCGCGGACCACGGACTCCGAAATCAGGATGGCGTCCTCGTAGTTGTAGCCCTCCCAAGGCATGAACGCCACCAGGATGTTGCGGCCGAGCGCCAGCTCACCCTCCGAGGTGGCGGGCCCATCGGCCAGCACGGTGCCGGCCTCGACGTGGGTGCCGGCTTCCACCAGCACCCGCTGCGAGAGGCAGGTGCCCTGGTTGGAGCGGACGAACTTGTGGATCGAGTACCACTCCTCCGGGGTCCCATCATCGGGCTTGAAGAGCACGCCGAATTCCTTCTTGGAACTCTCCGGTCCCCCGCCAGTCCCGGCGGGCGCAGGCGCCGCGCAGGACACCACGGTCCCGGCCTTGCGGGCCACGATCATCTCGCCGGAGTCCTTGGCCGCCGCCACCTCCATGCCGGTGCCGACGATGGGCGGCTCGGTGACCATCAGGGGCACCGCCTGGCGCTGCATGTTGGAGCCCATCAGCGCCCGGTTGGCGTCGTCGTGCTCCAGGAACGGGATCAGCGCGGTGGCCACGCTGACGGTCTGCTTGGGCGAGACGTCCATGTACTCGATCCGCTCCACCGGCGACACCAGGAAGTGGTTCTTGGTGCGGGCCGTGGTGCGCTCCTCCAGGAAGTTGCCATCCGTGTCCACCGGCGCGTTGGCCTGGGCCACGATCCACTTGTCTTCCTCGTCGGCGGCCAGGAACTGGATCTCGGCACTGACCCAGGGCTTGATCCGGATGTCTCCGGCCTTGGCCTTGACCAGCTGGTCCGCCACCTCGCGATCGAGCACCTGCCCCGCCTTGGCGAGCTTGGCCTTGCGGTTGGCGGGGTCGGTGACGTCCTCGGTCACCGTGCGGCCCACCAGCCGATCGCGGTAGTCACGCGTAGCCGGCATGGCGTTGTACACCCGCCGGAACGGGGTTTCGATGAAACCGTACTCGTTGACCCGGGCGAACGTCGCCAGGGAGCCGATCAGGCCGATGTTCGGGCCTTCCGGCGTTTCGATGGGGCAGATCCGGCCGTAGTGCGAGTGGTGGACGTCCCGGACGTCGAAGCCGGCGCGCTCCCGCGAGAGACCGCCCGGCCCCAGCGCCGAGAGGCGGCGCTTGTGGGTGAGTTCGGCCAGCGGGTTGGTCTGGTCCATGAACTGGGACAGCTGGCTGGACCCGAAGAACTCCTTGATGGCGGCCACCACCGGCCGGGCGTTGATCAGGCTGGCCGCGGTCACGGTGGCCGCGTCGGTGATGGTCATCCGTTCCTTGATGATCCGTTCCATCCGGATCAGGCCCATCCGGAACTGGTTCTGGAGCAGCTCGCCGACCGCCCGCACCCGGCGGTTGCCGAGGTGGTCGATATCGTCTGGCTCCCCGCGCCCGTTGTTGAGCTCGATGAGCTTGCGGATGATGGCCAGGAAGTCGTCGTTGGAGAGGGTGCGGACGTTCATGTCCGTGCCCAGGCCCAGCCGGCGGTTCAGCTTGAACCGGCCGACCTTGGACAGGTCGAAGCGCCGGGCGTTGAAGAACAGGGCGCTCAGCAGGGAGCGGGCGTTCTCCACCGTCGGCGGGTCGCCGGGCCGGATCTTCTTGTACATCTCGATCAGGGCGTCGTTGACGTCCGTCGAGACGTCCTTCTCCAGCGTGGACTCGATGAACCGGTGCTCCGGGTTGTTGTCCACGTCGGCGAAGAGCCGCTTGATCTCGTCGTTGGAGCCATATCCCAGGGCGCGTACCAGGGTGGTCACCGGGATCTTCCGCTTGCGGTC
>DASQAY010000106.1:0-2623 GCA_035635515.1 Candidatus Eiseniibacteriota bacterium
GCAGCAGGGCGGTCCAGGCCCCCAGTCCGCGCCGGCCCGGCAGCTCGCTCGCCACGAGCCGATCGAGGAGGTCGGCGACGTCAGGCTGGCGAGCAGGTGCTAAGACGCCCCCTCCCCTACCCCTCCCCATGGGGGAAGGGACGTAATGATTGACTGGCATGTGAATAAACTCGCCCTCAGGGATGTACTTGCAAATGCAAGTATATTACGGCTGAGGAGGAACCGCCAATGGCCACCCAAGTCGAGACAGCGCAGCGCGACATCGTCCTGGTCGAAGACGCCCACATCCGTCCCATGATGGGCAACCAGGTCCTGGAATCCCTGCCGTCACGGCACATCCCGTACTCACTGGTCGACCCCTACATCCTGGTCCACGAGGCTGATCTCAAGATCACGCCGGACCAGGCGCCCCAGGACACCACCCACCCGCATCGCGGGTTCGACAACCTCTGGTACGCGATCACGGGCTCGTCGAGCACGGGCCACAGCACCGGTCCCGGCGGGACCTTCGAGCGAGCCCAGCTGGACCAGGGATCCCTCCTGTTTATTCGAACCGGTCGTGGCGTCTTGCACGCGGAAGGCATCGGCGACGACGAGCGCCGCGAGGGCAAGACGAGCCAGATGCGGGGCCTGCTGTTCTGGGTGAACCTCGCACGCAAGGACAAGAACGTTGAGCCCACCGCCCAGGTGGTGCAGCCGAACGAGGTGCCGGTCCGGCAGCAGGACGACGCGACCGTCCGGGTGCTGGTCGGCGAGGGCTCGCCGGTCCATCTCGGGACCCCGGGGCTCATCCTGGACGTCCAGTTTCCAAAGGGCGGAGTGGTGAACATCCCCGTCCAGGCCGGCTTCAACGGCTTCGTCCATATGCTGGAGGGAGAGGCCCGCTTCGGCGCCAACCGAAGCCGCGCGCAGCGCGGGCAGATCGCGGTTCTAGGACCGGGTGGCGGGCTGGCCGTGGCGGATGCGCAGCCGGGGACGCGGTTCGTGCTCATGGCTGGGAAGCCCTACGGCGAGACGCCGATCTACAACGGACCGTACGTCGACTGACAGCCCGTAATGGGTTCTTGGCGGCCGGGGATCCGATCTTCGGATCTCCGCCGCCGCGGCGCACTACGCGCGCTCTGGGATAAGGACGGTTGCGGTCACCGCGGCGACCACGCTGACGGCCGCAGCGAGGATGAACGTGAGCGTGACCGAGCGCGCCACGATCGGGCCGGAGAGAGCGGACCCGATCGGCGAGCCGGCGAAGTTCAGACTCATGGAAACGGCGAAGGCGCGGCCGAACCACGCCTGGTCGGTCCGTCGCTGCCGGAGGGAGAAGAGGGCGACGTCCCCCAGGCCGACAACGGACCCGGCCAACAACGCCGCCCCCACCACGATGGCGAGGTTTCCCGCAAAGGCCAGGATGGCGAAGGCCACCGCGTAGACGGCCATGCTGGTCGCCAGCATCAGCCGCTCCCTCCCGGCGCTGTTCAGCCGGCCAACCGCGATAGCTGAGACCAGGCCAGCCACCCCGAACATCGCGTAGACCTGGCCCACCACCGCCGGCCCGGCGTGCAGCCGATCCAGCACCAGCACCGGGAGTGCCACCACCAGGGCGCCCCCGCCAAGATTCCAAATGGAGATCGACAGCGCCAGCCCCCGCAAGGTCGGGTTGCGCAGCACATACAGCAGGCCATTGAGGGCATCCCGGATCAGATGGCCGGCCGATTGAGTCTCGACGACCGGTTCGCGAAGCCCCAGCAGGACTCCCGCTCCACCCAGAAACGCCAGGGCGGTCGCCAGCAGGGCCGCCTCCCCGCCGCGCCAGGCCACCAGTCCCGCCGCGATCGGCGGTCCGACAACGGTGGTGACCGCATACAGGCTGCTGTCCAGGCCGTTCGCCCGATCCCAGAGGGCGGGCGGCACGATCAGCGGAAACAGCGAGCGGGCTCCGGTCAGCGAGAGCATGGTCGTCAAGGAGCTGACGGTGACGATGGGCAGCAGGGTGGCAGGCGTCAGGTGTCCGGTGACCGAGAGGACGACGATGGCCCCCAGCGCCAGGGCGGCCACCGTATAGTCGAGCAGCATCAGGCGAACCCGGCCATGGCGGTCGAGCAGGGCGCCGGCAACGGGGCTCACCGCCAGCCCGGGCGCGATCTGCAGAAAGACGGTGATGCCCGCCAGGACGGGCGAGTGGAATTTCTCGAGCACGAAAAGCACGATCGCGACCTGCAGCATGGATCCACCCAACCGCTGGAGGAGTGTGGCGCCGACCGCTCGCGGGAATCCGGCCACGCGGAGCAGGTCGCCATACGTTGTTGTCGCGGCGGCGCCGGCGTTCATCGGTGGTGCGACGGGATGGCGACCACAGCGCTGACCGCGGCCAGCACGGCGATCACTGCGGCCAGCAGCAGCGCGACCCGCAAGGACCGACCGATCAATGGCCCGGAGATCGCCGCCCCAATGGGCAGACCCACGTAGTTGACGCTCATGGAGACGGCGAAGGCGCGCCCGAACCAGGCCGGATCGGTGCGGCGCTGGCGGATGGAGAACAGCGCGATGTCGAGCGGGCCGTTCGCCAGGCCGACCGCCAGCATGGCCACGATCACGACCGCCAGCGAGTTCGTGTATGCCATCGCGG
>DASQAY010000107.1:0-2155 GCA_035635515.1 Candidatus Eiseniibacteriota bacterium
CTGGTCGACGTCTTCCGCGGAGTGGCAGCGCCGCGCTGGCGGCAGCGGCCCTGGTCCAGGCGGTCCTGGGCATCGAGTTCGTGCTGACCGGCCTGAGCAAGGTGGCGGATTCGCGCTACGTGGCGCACTTCGGAGACTTCATCGCGGCCAGCCCGGGCGCCCATCGGGGTCCCATCGCGCCGCTCGTCCAGGGCGTCGTGGTGCCGCACCTGGCGATCGCCGCGGAGCTGGCCAAGTTCGGTGAACTGGCTGTCGGGGCGGTCCTGCTGGTGGCCGCCGCCGAGACCGCCCGCCGGCGGTTTTCCGGACGCTTCGGCGGGCAGCAGCGGTACGAGCCGGTCGTGGCCCTGGCTGGCGCCGGCGCCGGACTGGGGCTGGCCGGAATCTCGATCACGATCTTCCTGCTCCAGGGCGGCGTTCTCCCTACGGTCAACCCGGCCAGGGCGTTCGCGTCGGCGATCCCGGTCGAGCTGATGATGGTGGCCCTGGGACTGGCGATGGCCTGGCTCGAGTTCGCGCGGTTTCGGGCGTTGCGGCCGCGTTCCGCTTCGGCGACCGTCCGGCCCAGAGCCGGCCTGATCGCCGTTCGTTAGGCGGTAGCTAGCCGGCGCTGGAAGCGGCCCAGAGGTTAATCCCGCTTTCGGTGGCGTAGCGGTCGATCTCGGCCAGCTCAGCGGGCGAGAACGCGAGGTTGTCCAGGGCGCCCACATTCTGTTCCAGCTGGGCGACACTGCTGGCCCCGATCAGGGCGGATGTGACGCGCGGGTCGCGCAGGCTCCAGGCCAGCGCCAGCTGGGCCAGGGTCTGCCCGCGCTGGGTCGCGATCTGGTTCAACGCCCGTACCTTGGCCAGGGTGCCCTCGCTGAGAAAGTCGGTCGATAGCGATCCCGCGTGACTGGCCCGAGAGCCGGCCGGGACCCCGGCCAGGTAGCGATCGGTGAGCAAGCCCTGGGCCAGCGGCGAGAAGACGATGCAGCCGATCCCCTCTTTGCCCAGCACGTCGAGCAGCTCGCCCTCGATCCAGCGGTTGAGCATCGAGTAGGACGGCTGGTGGATCAGCAAGGGGGTTCCCAGCCGGCGCAGAGTGGCGGCGGCCTCCTGCGTGCGTCGGGCCGAATAGGAGGAGATGCCCACGTACAGTGCCTTGCCCTGGCGCACGGCCGTGTCCAGCGCGCCCATGGTCTCTTTCAGCGGGGTCTCGGGGTCAAAGCGGTGCGAGTAGAAGATGTCGACATACTCGAGGCCCATCCGGCGCAGGCTCTGATCGAGGCTGGCCAGCAGATATTTACGCGAGCCCCCGATGCCGTAGGGTCCGGGCCACATGTCGTAGCCGGCCTTGCTCGAGATCACCAGCTCGTCGCGGTGCCCGGCCAGGTCGGAGGCCAGGATGCGACCAAAATTCTGCTCGGCCGACCCGTAGGGCGGCCCATAGTTGTTGGCCAGATCGAAGTGGGTGATGCCCAGGTCGAACGCCCGCCGGATGATGGCCCGCTGGACCTCCGACGGGTGGTCGCCACCGAAGTTCTGCCACAGGCCGAGGGAAAGCTGGGG
This sequence comes from Candidatus Eiseniibacteriota bacterium, assembly GCA_035635515.1. Lineage (GTDB taxonomy): Bacteria > Chloroflexota > Dormibacteria > CF-121 > CF-121 > CF-121. Next base: position 1,552 of record DASQAY010000107.1, read on the forward strand.
CAGCTTCAGCCCGCTGCGGCCGGCGCGGCGGTACTCCATCCGGCGGTCCCCGTCGTCGCTTTGCATTCCCGACATCCCTTCCTCCTACGGAACGCATGCGTAGCGCTTTCGCCATCGTAGGCGAACGCCGGGCTTAGTAACGGTCTCGACCCGTTTGCCGCCCGGGGTCCGGTCGAAAGGCAAAGCTTTAGGTCTCGCCCATAGGCTCACTGCATTAGCACCGCAGCCGTCGCCCTTCCCCGCGCCCACGAGTTGCCATCCTTGCGGAGGGCCTTTCAGCTGGCGCTCATCCTGGGGGCCATCCTGCTGGGCGCAGCCGTCATCCTGCTGGGGGTCGTGGCGCTGGCGCCGTTTGTCAATCTGAACTACGGCGACATCCCGAGCTACCTGGCCGTCAACAACAAGCCGGAGGCGCACCTCTACTATCCCGGCAGCACGGTTCTGGCAGTAGAGACCCTGGGCCAGTCGACAGCCACGGGCAATCCGATCCCGGCGCATAGCTCCGCGCTGCTGGCGACGGACGCCTCCAGCTCGCCCAGCGGCGTCCTGGCCTGGTATCGGGACTACCTCACCCGCCATGGGTGGACCGAGGTCAACGCTGGCA
>DASQAY010000108.1:0-6099 GCA_035635515.1 Candidatus Eiseniibacteriota bacterium
CTGATGGACGACCGAGGACGGAACGCCGGCCGGCAACTGCAGGCTGCCCCCGGTCTGCCCGCGCCCGACCTCGAATCCATGCTTCGCGGCCTGGCTGAAGCCGTCGACGAAGCGGGAACGAAACGCGTCGGGCAGCTGGGCCGAGCGCTGGACTGCCTGGTCGTGCAGGGCAGCCCCCAGCCGGTTCTGCAGCAGTGCCCCGACTGAGGCGCTGGCGATGACGGCGCCGAGCTCCTGGATGGTGTTGATCACGCCGGATGCGACGCCGGCCAGCTGCGGGCGCAGGTCGCGGGTCGCCAGCGCGAACACGGGCGTCCAGACGAAGCCCATGCCAATGCCGCTGAGAATCAGGCCCGGCGCAAAGGCCCACCGGCTGGTGTTCACCTGCGCGGTCCAGGCGATGTAGGCGGAGCCGGCCGCCAGCAGCAAGAGCCCCGGGATGAGCAGGTACTTGGGACTGATGCGCTGCGTCAGCGCGCCGGCCAGGCCGGACACGAACATCATGGTCACGGGTTGGATAGCGATGGTCAGGCCGGCGTCCTGCGCGCTCAGGCCGAGTACGGACTGGTAGTAGATGGTGAGCGGGAGATACAGTCCCAGGATGGCGAAGCCCATCCCTGCCAGGACGAAGCACATCAGCGAGAAGTTACGATCGCGGAAGATTGCGAAGGGCAGCAGCGGCTCGCCGCGCTGCCGCGATGCCTGGTAGCCGAGGAAGACGAGGAGCAGGGCCACGCCGGCCGCGATGATTTCTGGGATGGTCACGAAGCCGGTGACGGTCCCCCAGTTGTATCGCTCGCCTTCAATCAGGCCGTAGACCACCGCGAGCAAGCCGGCGGTCGCCAGGCCGACACCGAGGAAATCGAGGCGGTGCCGGCGGCCGGGCCGCAGGTCGGGGATGATCAGCATGGCCGCCACGATGGTGAGCGCCCCGACGGGCAGGTTCACGTAGAAGATGGAGCGCCAGCCGAAGTGGGTGACCAGGAAGCCGCCCAGCGTCGGACCGGCGGCCACGGCCACGCCGGCCAGGATGCCGAAGATGGCGAACATGCTGCCGCGTTGCTTGGGTGGAACGATCGACAAGAGGATGGGCATGCCCTGGGGGGCCAGGATGGCGGCGCCCAGTCCCTGCGCCGCGCGGGCGAGGATCAGTTGGGTCGGATCCTGGGCCAGGCCGCTGAGGGCCGAAGCCACGGTGAAGACCCCCATGCCCACCACGAACAGGTTGCGCGGGCCGACGATGTCGCCCAGCCGCCCGGTGGTGATGAGCAGCACCGCATAGGCGAGGCTGTAGCCGTTGAGCACCCACAGGATCTGATCCAGGCTCGCGTTCAGCCCGTCCAGGATGCTGGGGATGGCGACGTTGACGATGGTCAGGTCGAGCAATGTCATGAAGGTGCCCACCGCGAGCACCACCAGCACCGGGATTGGATTGACATGCGATAAGCGCGGTTGTTCGATAGCCATGGTGAGGCGTATCCCTCCTTGGAATTGCGTTTGATCTTGCCGGGGAACCTGCTATTCTCGGGGTGCGCGCCCTTGAGTGCAGGTCCGTCGCGGGTCTTACTCGAGGATCACGACCTCTGGTGAGTGCGCTCGCACCCGCCGGAGGTCGTTGGTTTCACATCAGCTCACCTCCCTCGCTTTCTGTAGTTCCCTTTCGATCGCCAGCAGGGCCTCGTGGGGCGGCCACATGTCCCCGTCTCGGATGTCGTGGATGAGCCCGTTCACCCAGGCCGCTTCTGCGCGACGCATGGCCTGGGCGTACTCGCCCTCGATCAGGAAGATGGGAAGGATGTGCTGCTGGGCACCGGCGCTCTCCAACATCCTCTCCACCCTGGCAATTTCCGCCTCCAGGAAAGTGACGCGCCGCTGTAGAAGTTGGACCACTTCGTCCTTGTCCCGCAGGTTCAGCAGAAAGGCGAGGGCCGCGGTGAATCGGGGGAATTCGTTGACGGGCACCGCGATGAGCTCCCGCATCCATGTCTGGACCTCGTCGCGGCCCGGGTCGGTCAGCGCGTAGACCGTCCGCTCCGGCCGCCGTCCTTCGCGGCTCGGCTCCCGGGATTTGATGAAGCCCAGCTTCTCCAGGCGGTCGACCGTGTCGTAGAGCGAGCCCCCCTTGAGCTTGATGACCTCCCCGTGGCCGCGCTCCTCCATCAGGACCTTCATCTCATAGGGGTGCATCGGCCGCTCGTTGAGCAGGGTCAGGATCGCCAGCGCCAGTCCCGTCTTTGGTAGATCTCGATTAGTAGACATCGGCTAGTCGATACCGACTATACGACGCCGACTAGTTATTGTCAACCCGGAACTCGTCCAAACGACCGGAGTGATAGTGCTGGTATCATGTCTTAAGACACTCTGAATTAAGGGACCGAGGAGGCAACGGGATATGGGTGGTTTGATCTGGACGGTCGTGGTGGTCCTGTTCGTACTGTGGCTGCTCGGCTTTGCCGTGTTTCACATCGCCACGCTGATCCACGTGCTGCTGGTACTGGCCGTGATCGCGATCGTCTACAACCTGCTGGTCGGCAGACGCGCCGTCTGATTAGCCCAAACTCTTGACGAAAGCGGCGGCACGGTCGAGCGCCTGGTCGAGGACTCCGGCCAGGCCGTGCCCGGCTCGCGGGTAGGTCACCAGCTCCGCCTTCTTGAGCTGCCGGACCGCGGTGCGGAGGAGGTCGATGTCGGCGAATGGATCCGCCTCTCCGCTGAGCAGCAACACGGGGCACGCGATCCATGCCCAGTGTGCGGATCGTTCCCGCCAGGCTTCTTGCCGGCCGGGCGCGTGCAGCGGATAGCTGAAGAGCACCAAGCCGGCGCAAGGCTCCTTCGCCGCCAGCAGGCTGGCCACCCGGCCGCCGAAGGAATGGCCACCAATGATGGCGTGAGGTAGGTCAGGAACCTGCTCGCGGAATAAGGGAAGCGCACGCTCCGCTTTCGGCACCGATCGCCCCGGCTTCAAGTTGACCGCGGTGGCGTCCACGCCCCGGCGTTTGAGGCCGTCGACGTAGGGCTTCATACTGGCCGCCGTGCCGGCGGCACCGTGCCCGAGATAGACGGTTGGCATGTGGTGTCCCGCGTAGCTTAGTCGGCTTGCTGTGTTCGTCGAGACCCCTCCCCGGCCCTCCCCGCAAGGGGGAGGGAGATCTCGGTGTGGCTTGTTCGGGACCCCCTCCCCGACCCTCCCCGCAAGGGGGAGGGAGAGTTGGTCGCTGGTTTCTTTCAGAATGAACGCAGTATGAGACTGCTCGAGGGTGCGGCCGGGATCCTCGTAATCGCCGCGATCTTCTACGACCTGTTCCAGTCCGTCATCCTTCCCAGGCCTGCTGTTGGGAGGTTGCGGCTGACACCGCTCGTCATCCGCCCGCTGTGGCGTTGGTGGCGATGGGTGGGCACCCGCAGCTCTCGAATGGATAGGCGCGAGAACCGGCTAGCGGTGTTCGGTCCGGCGAGCCTGATCATCCTGCTGACGTTCTGGGGGCTGTCGCTCATTCTTGGGTACGGCCTCATCTTCGACGCGTTACGCGACCAGCTCCGGACGGCCCCGACCAACTTCGGGACATCGCTCTACTTCTCGGCCACGACCCTGGTGCCGCTCAGCTACGGCGACATCGTGCCGGTGGGTGTGCCGGCCCGAATTGTCACGCTGCTCGAGAGCGCCTCCGGGGTGGGGCTGGCGGCGCTGGTGATCACCCTGCTCTTCTCGCTGTACGGGTCGTTCCAGGATCGGGAGGAGCTGGTGGTGGCGCTCGATGCCCTGGCGGGGGCTCCTCCGTCTGGCGTGCAGATCCTGGAAAACGCGAAGGATCACGGGATGCCCGACGAGTTGAAGCAAACGTTCGACGATTGGCGCCGCTGGTCAGCCGCCGTCCTGGAGAGCCACCTCGCCTACCCACTCCTGATCTGGTTCCGCTCCAGTCATGACAACGAGGCCTGGCTCAACTCGTTCGGCGCGGTGATGGACGCGGCCACGCTGGTTATCAGCACCCTGGAGGATGTCCCGGACGGGCCGGCGCGGCTGATGTCCAAGGTCGGAGGGCACCTGGTCGAAGACTTCACCTGGTTTTTCCGCCTCCGGCCGTCCGGCGATCCGATCGTCGAACGCGAAGAATTCGATCAAGCGCGCGATCGCCTGGTCAAGGCGGGCTACCGTTGCAAGCCCCCAGATGAGGCGTGGGCTGCGTTCAGCCGTCTGCGCTCCCGATACGGGTCGCCCCTGAACCAGATGGCCCAGTTCCTGGCGATTATCCCGGCCCAATGGATCGGCGATCGGACCTACTTGCCGCACGTCGCCCGGCGGCCTCGACCGCGAGCGAAACGATGAACTCCGTCACCGGAGTTGGGCGGGGGACGGCTGGTACGATGAATTCGAGATGAGCCTGGCCGCCTCCCTCTTGCAGGGCGACGTCAGGGCGCTGGCCAAGGCGATCAGTCTGGCCGAGGACCGCGATCCCGAGGCCACCCAGATCGTGACGGAGCTCCAACCCCAGACCGGGCGGGCGCACCTGGTCGGGATCACCGGTCCCCCCGGGAGCGGCAAGAGCTCGCTGGTCGACCTGCTCCTGCAGGTAATCCGGCAGCGGGGGAAGACCGTGGGCGTGGTCGCCGTCGATCCCAGCAGTCCGTTCACCGGCGGGGCCGTGCTGGGCGATCGCATCCGGATGCAGCGTCACACGCTGGACAAAGGCGTGTTCATCCGCAGCATGGGAGCTCGCGGGCACCTGGGCGGTCTGGCCGCCGCCACCCGTGAGGTGATCCACCTGCTGGACGCGTACGGCCGCGACGTGGTCATCGTGGAAACGGTTGGCGTGGGGCAGTCTGAGCTGGAGATCGGCACGGTCTGCGACACCACAATCCTGGTGCTGGTGCCGGAGTCGGGCGACGCGGTGCAGAGCATCAAGGCCGGCATCATGGAGATCGCCGACATCTTCGTGGTCAACAAGGCGGACCTGGGCGGCGCCGAGAAGACCCGCCGCCTCATCCAGGACGCGATGGCGTTGGGGGCGGCCCCGGCCTGGCCACCTCCGATCCTGCTGACGGCCGCGGTCAAGGACCAGGGCGGCGTCGAACTGTGGCAAGCGATCGAACGCCACTGGGAGTACCTGAGTCAGAGCGGGGGACTCCAGGACCGGCGGTTGCAACGCCTGAAGCAGGAGGTGCTGGCCCTGGTGTCGGAGCAGGCTCGCGACGACGCGCTCCGAGCGATGGAGGGCGACACGCCCGTGGCCCGCCGCCTGCGCCAGAACCCCAACGGCAAGCTGAACCCCTACGCGCTGGCGGCCGAGCTCATGGGGAGAGCGAGCTGATGGCCCTCCGCAGCAAGCCGTCGCGGGAGGAATCGGAGTCGCGCCCCGGCCGCGCCGGGCACGCGCCCAAGGCGGCCAGCACCATCTCCGGGGTTCCGGTCGGAGCGCTCTATACCCCGGAGGACCTGGGCGCCTTCCGCTACGACGAGAAGCTGGGCGACCCGGGCGAGTTCCCTTACACGCGCGGGATCTATCCCTCGATGTACCGCGGCCAGCTTTGGACCATGCGCCAGTTCGCCGGCTATGGCACCGCCGAGGAAACCAATCGCCGCTACAAGTTCCTGCTCTCGCAGGGTCAGACCGGCCTGTCCGTCGCCTTCGACATGCCCACCCTGATGGGCTACGACTCCGACGCCCCGGCCAGCGAGGGCGAGGTCGGCCGCTGCGGCGTCGCCATCGACTCCCTGCAGGACATGGAGGACCTCTTCGCCGGGATCCGGTTGGACCAGATCACCACCTCCATGACCATTAACTCGCCGGCGGCCATCCTGTGGGCCATGTACATCGCGGTCGCCGAGAAGCAGGGCGTCAAGCCCGCCCAGCTGGGGGGCACCTTGCAGAACGACATCCTGAAGGAGTACATCGCCCAGAAGGAGTACATCTTCCCGCCCGAGCCGTCGATGCGGCTGGTGGTGGACACCATCGTCTTCGCCAGCCGGCACATGCCTCGCTGGCATCCCGTCTCCATTTCCGGGTACCACATCCGCGAGGCCGGGTCGACGGCCGTGCAGGAGCTGGCCTTCACCCTGGCCGATGGCATGGCCTACGTCGATGCCGCGATCAAGGCCGG
>DASQAY010000109.1:0-18538 GCA_035635515.1 Candidatus Eiseniibacteriota bacterium
GGCGCCGCTGGTCGCGGAGGTCCTCGGCCTGCCGGTGCCCGTCCCCCAGGAGCCGGTTGCCGTCCCGGTCGCCGAGGCCGAGCCGGAGCCCGCCCTGGTGGCCAGCGTTCCGGCCCTGGCCGAAGCGCCGGCCCGCCCCGCCCGGCGCCGGACGACGGCCACGGCCACCGCCCCGAGCGACGCCCCGGCCAAGCCCAAGCGCGCCCCGAGAGCGAAAGCGACGACCGAAGAGGCGGCGCCCAAGCCCAAGCGCACGGCTCGAGCCGCCAGCCCCGAACCCAAGCCCGGCACCCGGCGGACCGCCAAGAAGAAGGAATAGGACGACATGTTGCTGCCTGCTCGAACCAAGTTCCGCAAAGTGCACCGTGGCCGGCGCACCGGGGTCGCCACCCAGGGCAACGACCTGGCCTTCGGCGACTTCGGTCTGGTTGCCACGGAAGCAGCCTGGATGAGCAACCGCCAGATCGAGTCGGCCCGGCGGGTGATGACCCGGTATATCCGCCGCGGCGGCCAGGTCTTCATCCGGATCTTCCCGGACAAGGTGTACACGAAGAAGCCGGCCGAGACCCGGATGGGGAGCGGCAAGGGTGCTCCCGAGGGTTGGGTGGCCGTGATCAAGCCCGGGCGCGTGCTGTTTGAGATGGGCGGGGTGACGCCGGAGATCGCCAAGCGCGCCTTCCAGCTGGCTGCCCACAAACTGCCGATCCACACCCGCACGCTGGGGATCAAGTCGGGCGTGAAAGCCGCGGCCGACGTGAAGATCAAGGGCGCGCCCGGCGAGGCCACCGCCGAGGGAGCCGGGTTGCCCGGGGCGCCGGTCGCGGCTGCCGGTGCCATCGCCGCTCCGGCCGCTGCTCCGGCGCGGGGGCCGAAGGCGGCCCCTGGGGCGGCGCCGTCCGCCAAGGCGGCCCCGGCTGCCAAAGCCGCTCCTGGGGCGGCGCCCTCGGCCAAGGGGGCCCCGGCCGCCAAGGCCGCGGCCGCACCGCCGGCCAAGCCGGCCAAGGGCAAGAAATGAAAACCAAAGACCTGCACGCCATGTCCCTGACGGACCTGGAGAAGCAGCTCAAGTCCTCGCGCCAGGAACTGTTCAACCTGCGGTTCCAGATGGCCACCGGCCAGCTTGAGAACCACCGGCAGATCCGGCACGTCCGCCGAACGCTGGCCCAGATCCTCACCGAGATGATCGAAAAGCAATTCCAGGCCCAGAGCCAGCCGGCGGCGCCCGAACCTGCGCCGGAGCCGGTGGCCGCCGCCAAGCCCGCCCGCCGCCGGAAGAAGGAGGAGGGCGCGTGACCGAACGCGGCATGCGGAAGACGCGGGTGGGGACCGTCATCTCCGACCGGATGGACAAGACCATCGTGGTCCGGGTGCAGACCTTGAAGGAGCACCCGCGCTACAAGAAGACCGTCCGCCAGTCCTCGCGGTTCAAGGTGCACGACGAGCAGAACCAGTGCACGGTGGGCGATCGGGTGCGGATCGTGGAGACCCGCCCGCTGTCTCACGACAAGCGGTGGCGGCTTTTGGAAATCGTGGAGAAAGTCAAATAATCCAGCAAGAGACTCGACTCAAAGTGGCGGACAACACCGGCGCCCGCGAGGTGCTGTGTATCCGCGTCATGGGCGGCCACTACCGCAAGTACGCGGCGGTGGGTGACGTGATCACGGCCGCCGTCACCGTGGCCACCCCGGGCGGCCAGGTGAAAAAGAGCGAGGTGGTGAAGGCCGTGGTCGTCCGCACCGCGCACGACGTGCGCCGCGCGGACGGCTCCAGCATCCGCTTCGATGAGAACGCGGCGGTGATCCTGGGCCCCCAGAACAATCCGCGGGGGACGCGCATTTTCGGGCCTGTGGCCCGCGAGCTGCGCGACCGGAATTTCATGAAGATCGTCTCGCTCGCACCGGAGGTGCTATGAAGCGGCATCTTGACATCCACAAGGACGACACCGTCCAGGTCATGGTCGGCAAAGACCGGGGGAAGCGCGGCGTGGTGCTGCGAACCGTCCCCGGCACCGGCAAGATCGTGGTGAAAGGCCTCAACATGGCCAAGCGCCACCAGCGGGCCCTGACCCAGAAGGGGGCCACCAAGGTGATGCAGGGCGGCATCGTCGACTTCGAAGCCCCCCTCAACTACTCGAACGTCATGCTCGTGTGCAACAAGTGCGACAAGCCGACCCGCATCCGTAAGACCACGCTGCCCACCGGGCAGCAGGCGATCGTCTGCGTGAAGTGCGGGGAGATCTACGAGCGCGTCAAGGAGAAGGTATGAGCGCGGCCGCCCCGGGTTCTGTCCAGCTCCGCCTCCGGGACCGCTACACCCAGAAGGTGGCGCCCGCGCTGATGCAGCGGTTCGCCTACAGCAACGTGATGCAGGTGCCCCGCCTGGTCAAGGTGGTCGTCAACATCGGCATCGGGGAGGCGCTCACGAATCCGAAAGCCCTGGATGCGGCGACGGCCGATCTGAAGATGGTCTCCGGCCAGCAGCCGATCGCCATCCGGTCGCGCAAAGCCATCGCCAATTTCAAGCTGCGCGCCGGCGTGGTGATCGGGCTCAAAGTGACCTTGCGAGGGGCCCGGATGTACCAGTTCGTCGACAAGCTGGTGTCGGTGGCCCTGCCCCGCATCCGCGACTTCCGCGGGGTCTCGCCCACCGGATTCGACGGCCGCGGCAATTACACGCTGGGGCTGCGCGAGCAGCTGGTGTTCCCGGAAATCGACTACGACAAGATCGACAAAGTGCGTGGGATGGAAGTCACCTTCGTCACCACGGCGCGGACCGACGACGAGGCCCGCGTCCTGCTGACCGAACTGGGATTTCCATTCCGAAAGTGAGGGAAGAAAGGGACGCATGGCGAAGAAATCAGTCATAGCCCGGAGCCTCCGCAAGCCCAAGCACGCGGTACAGGCCCACAGCCGATGCAAGAACTGTGGCCGGCCGCGGGCCTACATTCGCAAGTTCGGAATCTGCCGGATCTGTTTCCGGACGCTGGCGTCGCGGGGTCAGGTCCCGGGCGTCAAGAAAGCTTCGTGGTGAGGGAAGGATGAGCACGGATACTATCGCCGACATGCTGACCCGCATCCGCAACGCCAACGCCTCCGCCCACGCGCGCGTCTCGTTGCCGGCGTCCAAGCTGGCGGTGGAGATTGCCCGCGTCTTGAAAGAGGAGGGCTACATCGGCGACTACGTGGCGGCCTCCACCGAGGGGACGCCAAAGCTGGAGATCGTCTTCAAACCCAAGAACCCCCGGGGGAAGGCCCTGGCCGGCGTGCGCCGGATCAGCAAGCCCGGCCTGCGGATCTACGCCCGCAAGACCGAAATCCCGAGAGTCCTGGGCGGGCTGGGGATGTGTATCCTGTCCACCTCGCACGGCGTCATGTCCGGTCAGCAAGCATCCAAGGCGGGCCTCGGCGGCGAGGTCCTGTGTTTCGTGTGGTGAGATGAGTCGAATTGGCAAGCTTCCCGTCAAGATCCCCAGTGGCGTCACCGTGAACGTCCGCGACCACACCCTGGTGGTCAAGGGCTCCAAGGGTGAGCTGACCCGCACGGTCCATCCCGACATGCGGGTGGCCGTCGAGCAGGATACGGTGGTGGTAAGCCGGCCGACCGAATCCAAGCTGCACCGCTCGCTGCACGGCCTGACCCGCACCCTGGTGGCGAACATGATCGACGGGGTGAGCAAGGGCTACGAGAAGCAGCTGGAGCTGGTCGGGGTCGGCTACCGAGCGGCCAAGCAGGGCGAGGACCTGGTCCTGACGGTGGGGTTCTCCCACCCGGTCCGGTACGCCGTGCCCGCTGGGATTACCATCGAGGTCCCCGAGCCCACCAAGGTCACCGTGCGGGGCACCAACAAAGAGGTGGTCGGCCAGGTCACCGCGGAGATCCGCAAGGTGCGGCCGCCCGAACCGTACAAGGGGAAGGGCATCCTGTACCGCGGGGAGCGGATCCGCCGGAAGGCCGGTAAGACGGGCAAGACCGCCGGCGCGGTGGCCAAGTAGGAGCCTGGATGTACAAGACCTTTGATCGCGCCGCCGGCCGCCAGAAGCGCCACGTGCGGGTGCGCACCCAGATCGCGGGGACGCCCGGCCGGCCGCGGCTGGCCATCTTCCGCAGCCTGCACCACATCTACGCCCAGGTGATCGACGACGCCGCGGGCCGCACGCTGGCGGCCGCCTCGACCACCGACGCCGACCTGCGCAAGAGTGTGAAATCGACCTCCGGCGCCGCCGCCGCGACCGCCGTAGGCAAGGCGATCGCCGCCAAAGCGAAGGAGCGGGGTATCGACGCCGTGGTCTTTGACCGGGGTGGCTTCCCCTACCACGGCCGGATCAAGGCCGTGGCCGAGGCCGCCCGGGAAGCCGGGCTGAAGTTCTAGGAAGAGAGGCGGGATGGCATACCAATCGGGACGGGAACGGTCGGAATTCGCGGAGAAGGTGGTCCACCTGAACCGGGTGGCCAAGGTGGTCAAGGGCGGCCGCCGGTTCTCCTTCAGCGCCCTGGTGGTGGTCGGCGACCAGAACGGCCGCGTGGGGGCGGGGCTGGGCAAGGCGGGCGAGGTGCCCGAAGCCATCCGCAAAGCGGTGGAGGCGGCCAAGAAGACGTTGATCACCGTGCCCATGGTGGGCACCACCATCCCCCACGAGATCCGGCTCAAGAAAGGGGCAGCCAAGGTGCTGCTGAAGCCGGCAGCCCCCGGGACCGGCATCCGGTCGGGGGGCGCCATGCGGGCCGTGATCGAGCTGTCCGGCATCAAGGACCTGATCACCAAGTCGCTGGGTACCAACAACCCGGTCAACACCGTCCGGGCCACCATCGCCGCCCTGGAGCACCTCCAGACCGTGGAAGGGATCGCCCAGATCCGGGGCGTCTCGGTCGACGAGCTGACCCGTCGGACGCAGCGCGGGCGGCGCCCGGCCAAGCCCGAGCCCGAGGCGGAGCCGAATGGCGAAGTCGCCGCGGTGCCCGCTGAGGAGGGGGCATGAGCACCCTCAAGATCACATACGTGCGCAGCGCCATCGGCCATCGGCACGACCAGCGGGAAACGGTCCAGGCGTTAGGCCTGCGCCGGCTGCACCAGACGGTGGAACGACCGGATAGCCCCCAGCTGCGGGGCATGATCAAGAAGGTCGAGCACCTGCTTCGGGTGGAGGAGGTCTAAGCCGGCGATGAAGATGCACGAACTCCGGCCCGCGCCCGGCGCCACCCATCCCCGCAAGCGGGTGGGGCGGGGCCTTGGCTCCGGCCACGGCAAGACGGCCACTCGCGGGACCAAGGGCCAGGGCGCCCGCACCTCGGTGAACATCCCTCGGAATTTCGAGGGCGGCCAGACCAAGCTGGCGATGCGGACGCCAAAGTTGCGCGGATTTAAGAATCGATGGAAGCGGACCTTCGCCGTGGTTAACCTCACCCGGCTCAACCGTTTTCAGAACGGCACCACGGTCGGCCCCGAGCTGCTGATCGAAGTGGGGGCGATCAAGGACGTTCGCGCCGGCCTGAAAGTGTTGGGGGCCGGCGTGCTCCGCCGCAGCCTGACGGTGCGCGCGCACCGCTTCTCGGCTGGGGCACGGGAGAAGATCGAACGGGCGGGCGGCACCGTCGCCGTGATCGAAGTCCCCGCCCCGCCGGCCAAGACCAAGCGGGCCAAGAATCAGCCTCGGCCACAGCCCAAGCCCGAAGCCGAGACGCCCGCCCCCGAGGCGGCGGCCGCCGAGGGCCCCGAGACGGCCAAACCGGCCCGAGAGGGGAAGGCAGAAGGCAAGGCCAAGGCCGAGAAGGCCGAGGGCAAAGCCAGAGAGGGAAAGCCCGAGGCGAGGGCCAAAGAGGGGAAGGCCGAGGGCAAAGCCAGAGAGGGGAAGGCCGAGGCGAGGGCCAAAGCCGGCAAGGCAGAGGGCCAGGCCAAAGTGGGTAAGAAAGAGGGGAAGAAGGAACGCTGAAAGACAATGCTTGAGGCCATCGCCAACGCGCTCCGCATCCCGGAGCTCCGGCGCAAGATCCTGTTCACGCTCGGCCTGTTCGTGGTGTTCCGGGTGCTGGCGCACATCGCCGTCCCGGGGACCGATCAGGCCGCTCTGGCGCGCCTCTTCAACAAGAACCAGTTCCTGGGCCTGCTCGACCTGTTCTCCGGCGGCGGGTTGTCCTCGTTCTCGATCATCGCCATGGGCGTAAACCCGTACATCAACGCCTCGATCATCATGCAGTTGATGGCGGTGGTCTCCACGCGCATCAAGGAGCTGCAGAAGGAAGGCGAGTACGGGCGCCGGAAGATCACGCGCTGGACCCGGTACCTGACGGTCGGCCTGGGGCTGCTGCAGGCCTGGGGGCTCACCATCCTGTTCCGAAACCAGGGCGTCCTGTCCAACATCGCCTTTGGCTGGTTCGGGATCGTGGCCATCATGATCACCCTCACCGCCGGCACCATCATGCTGATGTGGTTCGGGGAGCTGATCACCGAGTACGGCATCGGCAACGGCATCTCGCTGGTCATCTTCGCCGGCATCGTCGGCCGGATCCCGAACACGATCTACAACCTGCTGAGCGGTGGCGGCCAGGCCAACCTCGTTCCGCTGCTGGTCTTCGCGGCGCTGGCCATCCTGGTCACGGCCTTCATCATTGAGGTCCAGCAAGCACAGCGGAAGATCCCCGTCCAGTCCGCCCAGCGCGTGGTCGGGCGCAAGGTCTACCAGGGGCGGAGCTCCCACCTCCCGCTGCGCGTGAACCAGGCGGGCGTCATCCCCATCATCTTCGCCATCTCGATCATGTTCTTCCCGGTCATCATCGGGAACTTCCTGGCCAACAGCCCATCCCCCTGGGGCGACATCTCGCACGCCCTACGCACCTACTGGTTGCCGACCGGGCCCAACATCGCGACCGACATCCTGTACAACCTGGTCTACTTCATCCTGATCTTCGGCTTCACCTACTTCTACACCGCCGTCACGTTCGACCCGGTGGATACGGCGGACTACCTGAAGAAGCACGCGGCCTTCATTCCGGGGATCCGGCCGGGGGCGGCGACCGCCCAGTACCTGGACCGCACGATGACCCGGATCACGTTCGCGGGCGCCATGTTCCTGGGGTCGATCACGGTGCTGGTGCCCCTGGTGGCGGCGGCCCTGACCAAGATCCCCACCCAGAACATGTACCTGGGCGGGACGGCGATCCTGATCGTGGTCGGCGTGGCCCTGGACACGATGAAGCAGATCGAGACCCAGCTGATCATGCGTCAGTACAAGGGGTTCATCAAATAGCGTGAACCTGGTCTTGTTGGGCGCCCCGGGGGCGGGCAAAGGGACGCAGCGTGCCTTCCTGGTGCAGCGCTACGGCATCCCGGTGATCGCCACCGGCGACATGCTGCGCGACGAGCGCAAGGCCGACACCCCGCTCGGCCGGCAGGTGGCGCCCATCATGGACCGGGGAGATCTGGTCCCCGATGACCTGCTGGTCCAGATCGTCAAGAAGCGGCTGCAGCAGCCGGACACGCAGCGGGGCTTCATCCTGGACGGTTTTCCCCGGACCCTGGCCCAGGCCCAGGCCCTGGATCGCATCCTGGCGGAGATGGGGCGGGCCCTCGATGCCGTGATCTACCTGCGCGTCAGCCGGCAGGTCCTGATCGACCGGCTGGCCCACCGCTACGTGTGCCGTACGTGTGGATCGGTCTACACCTTCAAGGCGGAAGAAGTGCGCAACCTGCCCCGCTGCCCCAAGGATGGTGGCGAACTCTACCAGCGGCCCGACGACCGCCCCGAAGTGGTGGCCCGCCGCATCGACGTGTTCCTGCAGCAGACGGCGCCCCTGATCGACTACTACACGACGCAGCGGAAGCTGGAGAACATCGACGGCCAGCTCCCGGTCGAACAGGTCCAGGAGGCCATCCTGCGCAAGCTCAAGACGCTGGAGCCGGCCAACACATGATCATCTATAAGTCAGCCGCGGAGATCGATCTGATGCGGGAAGCCGGCCAGATCCTGGCCGAGACCCTGGAGCGGTTGCAGGCGATGGCCGCCCCCGGGGTGACCCTGCTGGAGCTGGACCGGGAGGCCGACCGCTTCATCCGGTCGCGCGGCTGCGTCCCCGGGTTCAAGGGATACCAGGGGTTTCCGAACAGCCTGTGCACGTCGGTCAATGACCAGGTGGTCCACGGCATCCCGACCAACCGCAAGCTGCGCGCCGGCGACCTCCTGAGCCTGGACTGCGGGCTGATCCACGAGGGGTTCTGGGCCGACGCCGGCGTCACCGTCGGCATCGGCGCGATCTCGCCGGCCGCCCAGCGGCTACTGGACGTGACTCGCCTTGCGCTGGCCACCGGCATCGAGCAGGTCCGGGTCGGGAACCGGGTGGGCGACATCAGTGCCGCCATCCAGCGGCAGGTGGAGGGGGCGGGCTTCAACGTGGTCCGCCAGTACGTGGGCCACGGCATCGGCCGCGACATGCACGAAGACCCCCAGGTCCCCAACTTTGGCGTAGCCGGGCAGGGGCCCCTGCTCAAGCCCGGCATGGTGCTGGCCATCGAGCCCATGGTCAACGCCGGGGGCCCGGACGTCGCCCTCCTGGGGGACGGCTGGACCGTGGTGACGGTGGACCACAGCCTTTCGGCCTATTTCGAGCATTCCGTGGCCGTCACCCCCGACGGCCCCGAGGTCCTGACGGCCCTGAGCCCCAGTCCGGTGCGGCGCGATGTTTAGGGAATGGCCGCCTATGGTAAGATTTTCGTTCGTGCGCCGGGGACCCGGCGATTTCGGCATGGGCGCCTCCTGATGCCGGGTATCGTCGTCGGTCGGGTGGTAGAGCCGCTGCCGAACGCTCTCTACCGGGTCGAGCTGGAGACTGGGCACAAGATTGTCGCCCACGTGGCTCCCGCCGCCAGGCTGCGGTTCCTCCGGGTCCTCCCGGGTGACCGGGTCTCGGTGGAAGTCTCCCCGGTCGACCCGGGACGCGGGCGCATTGTGAAGAAGGCTGGAGAACGATGAAAGTACGAGCGTCGGTCAAGAAGATCTGTGACAAGTGCAAAGTGATCAAGCGGAAGGGCGAAGTCCGCGTGATTTGCGTTACCCCGAAACATCACCAAAGGCAGGGATAAGACACTCAGATGGCTCGAATCGCCGGCGTTGACATCCCGCGCGACAAGCGCGTCGAGGTGGCCCTCACCTACATCTACGGCATCGGGCCGAGCGTCGCCCGCCGCGTCCTGACCATCGCCAATGTCGATCCGAACGCGCGCGTCAAGACCCTCAGCGACGAGCAGGTCGGGCGGTTGCGCGACGTGATCGACAAGGAGGTCAAGGTCGAGGGCGACCTGCGCCGCGAGGTGGCGCTCAACATCAAGCGGCTGCAGGAGATCGGGACCTACCGGGGCCTGCGCCATCGCCGGGGTCTCCCCGTCCGTGGTCAGCGGACCCGGACCAACGCCCGGACTCGCCGCGGTCCGCGGAAGACAGTGGGCGTCAAGAAGAAGACCGTGGAGAAGAAGTGACCAAGAAGAAAGTCACCCGCACCCGCCGCCGGGAGAAGAAGCACGTCACCGTCGGCCAGGCCCACATCCAGTCGACCTTCAACAACACCATCGTGACGGTGACCGACCAGCAGGGGAACCTGCTGGCCTGGGGCAGCGCCGGGAGCCAGGGCTTCAAGGGGTCGCGCAAGAGCACGCCGTTTGCCGCCCAGGTGACGGCGGAGGGGGCGGCCCGCAAGGCGATGGAACACGGGCTCAAGCAAATCGAGGTGTTCGTCAGGGGACCCGGTGCCGGCCGCGAGGCCGCCATCCGGTCGCTGCAGGCCGCCGGCCTGGAGGTGACGGCCATCACCGACGTGACGCCCATTCCCCACAACGGCTGCCGTCCACCCAAGCGGAGGCGAGTCTAACCCCGCATGGCGCAATACCACGACGCCGTCTGCCGCCACTGCCGCCGGGAAGGCACCAAGCTGTTCCTCAAGGGCGAGAAGTGCTTCACGCATTGCACGCTCGACCGGCGCGCCACCCCGCCCGGGATGCACACCCAGGTGCGGCGTCGCAAGGTGTCCGACTACGGCATCCAGCTGCGGGCCAAGCAGCGGGCCCGGCGGATCTACTTCTTGTTGGAGAACCAGTTCGCCCGCTACGTCGAGCGGGCGTCGCAGATGTCCGGGGTCACCGGCCTGAACCTGCTCCGGCTCCTGGAAATGCGACTCGACAACGCCGTGTACCGGCTGGGCTTCGCGGCCTCGCGGCGGGACGCCCGCCAGCTGGTCAGCCACGGGCATTTCGCCGTGAATGGCCGGCCCGTGAACATCTCGTCCTTTGCCGTCAAGATCGGCAATGAGATCCAGGTCCGCGACGGCAGCAAGAAGCTGGAGCGGATCCTGAATTCGGTGGCGGCCTCCGAGCACCGGATCGTGCCCCCCTGGCTGTCACTGGATCGCGAGGCCCTGACCGGCAAGATCGTGGGCGAACCCAGTCGCAACGACATCGATCAGACCATTCAAGAACAGCTCATCGTCGAGTACTACTCCCGCTAAACCCAAGGAGGACCATGATCGACACTGCCCGCCCGCAAGTGAAGAGCCTGGAGGCGACCGGCACCTACGGCAAGTTCGAGATCGAGCCGCTGGAGCCGGGTTTCGGCACCACGCTCGGGAACTCGATCCGCCGCGTACTGCTGTCGTCGCTGAAGGGCGCCGCCGTCACCTCGATCTCGATCGAGGGGGTGGCCCACGAGTTCTCGTCCATTCCCTATGTCAAGGAAGACGTGACCGAGATCATCCTGAACCTCAAAGGCCTCAATCTCATCTCGCACACCGATGAACCCGTGCGGCTGAATCTCGACGTCACCGGTCCGCGAGCCGTGACCGCCGCCGACATCCAGGCGCCCAGTGACGTGGAGATCGTCAACAAGGATCTGTACATCTGCACCCTCGATAACAAGCAGGCCCGGCTGCGCATGGAACTGACCGTGGAACGGGGCAAGGGCTACGTCCCCGCCGAGCGCAACAAGAAGGAAGGCCAGCCCATCGGCGTGATTCCGATCGATGCCATCTTCAGCCCGGTGGTGAAGGCCAACTTCCTGATCGAAAAGACCCGCGTCGGCCAGGATACCGACTGGGACAAGCTGGTCCTGGAGGTCTGGACGGACGGCACCATGCTGCCGGACCAGGCGGTCAGCGAAGCCGCCAAGGTGCTGACCGGCCACCTGGGCCTGTTCGCCCACTTTACCGACAGCATCAAGTCGACCGAGGTGCCGCAGGCCAAGGGCAATGACCTGGCCTCCCGGCTGGCGGACGTGCCGATTGAGGATCTCGACCTGTCGGTGCGAGCCCTCAACTGCCTGAAGGCCAACGAGATCACCAAGGTTGGCCAGCTGGTGGGTCTGCGGGAAGAGGAGCTGCTCGCCCTCCGCAACTTCGGGCGCAAGTCGCTGGATGAGATCAAGGAGAAGCTCGTGGGGCGTGGCTTTTTGACCCCCGAGGAGCTGACCAAGGTCCTGAATTAGTTCCCATGCGCCATCGCAAGACCGGTCGCAAGTTCGGACGCACCACGGGCCACCGCACGGCGATGAGCCGCAACTTGGTGACCGCGCTGCTCGAGCACGGCCGGATCGAGACCACCGAGGCCAAGGGCAAGGAGCTGCGCCGCTGGGTGGAGCGGGTCATCACCACCGCCAAGACCGATAACGTCGCCGCCCGCCGGGCGGTCAGCGTGGTGGTCCAGAAGGCCGACGTCGCCGAAAAGCTGTTCAGCAACCTGATGCCGCGGCTTCGGGACCGGCAGGGCGGCTACACCCGTGTCCTGAAGACGGCCCCGCGCCTGGGCGACGGCGCGCCCATGGTGCTGATCGAGCTGGTGGACTGATGGCTCGCAACATCAAGCTGGTCCTGGAGTACGAAGGCACCGGGTATCACGGCTGGCAGCAGCAGGCCTCCTCGACCCCGACGATCGAGGGCGCCCTCCGCCGAGCCCTCTTCGAGCTGACCGGCGAGGCCCCCGCCCTCCAGGCCGCTGGCCGGACCGACGCCGGCGTGCATGCGCTCGGGCAGGTAGTGAACTTCCGGCTGGAAGGGGATTTTGCGACCGAGGCGCTGCCCGGCGCCCTCAACCACCGGCTATCGCCGGACATCGTGGTCCGCTCCGCCGAGGTGGTCGACGACAGCTTCCACGCCCGCTACAGTGCCCGCTCCCGCCGCTATGAGTACCACGTGCGGCAGGCGGCAGGCCGGGCGGCCTATGTCCGCCAGTACTGCTGGGCGGTCCCCGAGCGGCTGGATCTCATCGCCATGGAGCAGGCGGCGCGCCTGCTCGAGGGCCGGCACGACTTCCGCGCCTTCGGCCGCAGCCCGCGCCCGGGCGGCCATACCCTGCGCACCGTGAACGCGATCCGGATCGAGGCGGACGGCGACTGGGTCACCGTCGCGGTGACCGCGGACGCCTTCCTGTACGGTATGGTGCGGACGCTGGCCGCGGTGCTGGTGGATGTCGGCCGCGGCCGGCGCACCCTCGACTCCGTCCGGGCGCTGCTGGACGCGGCGCAGCCCACGGCCATCCGCCCCGCCCCGGCGCAGGGGCTGGTCCAGGCGGCGGTGACCTACTGAGATGAAGCAGAAGACCTACACGGCCCGGCCCGCCGACCTGAAGCCGCGCTGGCTCCTGGTCGATGCGCAGGGCCAAACCCTGGGCCGGCTGGCCGCCAATGTGGCCCGCCTGCTCCGCGGCAAGCACAAGCCGGACTTCACGCCCCACCTGAATACGGGGGACCATGTCATCGTGGTCAACGCCAGCGGGCTGCGAGTCACGGGCAAGAAGGTGGAGACGAAGATCTACACCCGGTACACCGGCTACCCGGGCGGTCTGCGCAAGACCGCCTATGGCGACCTGGCCCGCCGGTATCCCACGGCACCGTTCCGGCACGCTGTGCGGGGCATGCTCCAGCACGGGACCCTGGGCACGGAGCAGCTCAAACGGCTGAAGATCTACGCCGGCGCCGCCCATCCACACCAGAGCCAGCAGCCGGTGCCGATCGCCTTCGGCGCCAAGGGGGAGATCAAAGAACTTGGCGGATAACTACTACTACGGCACGGGCCGCCGGAAGGAATCGATCGCCCGGGTGCGGCTCTTTCCGGGCGACGGGACCATCACGGTCAACGAGAAGCCGCCCCTCCAGTACTTCGGGCGCCGGATCCTGGAGATGGTGGTCCAGCAGCCGCTCAAGGTCACCGACAGCCTCAAGCGGTTCAGCATCAGCGCCAAGGTGACCGGCGGGGGCAGCTCCGGGCAGGCGGGGGCGGTGTCCCACGGCATCGCCCGGGCCCTGTGTCGGGCTGACCAGGCCATGCGGCCGGTGCTGAAGAGCCACGGCCTCCTGACCCGCGACTCGCGCATGAAGGAGCGCAAGAAGCCCGGCCTCAAGCGAGCCCGGAAGGCGCCGCAGTACACCAAGCGTTAGCGCTGGCCTCGCTGGGGGAGAATATTCCGGTGAGCAACCGGCCTCCACGGCGTTACACCGGATAGCCCGTGGACTACCTCGACCGTTTCCTGGTCTTCTTCCAGAGCCGGACCTGGTGGCGCGACGTGCTGGACATCGGCATCGTCGCCTTCTTCCTGTACCGGCTGTTTCTCCTGATCCGGGGCACCCAGGCGGTGCAGGTCATGATCGGCGTCGGATTGTTGGGCGTCATCGGGTTGCTGGCCACCCTGCTGGACCTGCGGCTCCTGTCCTGGATCTTCCGCAACGCGGCGCCCGCCATCTTGATCGGCATCATCGTCCTGTTCCAGGCGGAGATCCGCCGCGCCCTGGACCAGTTCGGTCGCATCGGCTTCCTGGGACGGCCGCTGGCGCACTACAACCTGCAGGCCTTCAACCGGATGATCGAGGAGGTGGTGCGGGCCACCACCAAGCTGGCCCAGCAATACACGGGCGCGCTCATCGTCTTCGAGAAGGAGACCGGGCTCGAAAACTACGCCAACAGCGGCATCCGCATCAACGGTGAGCTCACCGCGGAGTTCCTGGAGGCGATCTTTTTCCCCAACTCCCCTCTCCACGACGGGGCCGTCATCATCCGCGGGAACACAATCCTGGCCGCCGGCTGCGTGCTGCCGCTGGCCGACGAGGCGAACGTGCGAGAGCGGATGGGGACCCGGCACCGAGCCGGCCTCGGGCTCTCCATGCAGACCGACGCCGTGGTCCTGATCGTCAGCGAGGAGCGGGGCCAGATCACGGTCGCGCATGAGGGGAAGCTGCTGCGCAATCTGGACCCCGATCGCCTCCGCCAGGTGCTGAGCTCGCTCCTGCAGCCGAAGCCGGACCTGCCGCGGCCGCTGCTCGCCTGGAGGCGGTAGCCGACCATGGCCTTCGTGCTGGGCAACCTTCGCCTCAAGCTGCTGGCGGTGGCGGCCGCGTCGGCCCTCTGGGCAACCGTCGCTTATACCGAGAATCCCACCGCGGAGCGCACCTTCCAGATCAGCGGATCTCAGATTCAGCACACCGCGGTCCCCGTCGGCCTGGTGCTGATCGGTGACCTGCCACCGGTCACGGTCACCGTGGTCGGCGCGTCTGACGCCCTTCGCAATTTCGACCCGAATGCCAGCCTGCGGCTGTCCGCGAATTTCAGTGGCCTGCACCAGGGCCAGCAGTACGTGGCCCTGGTGGTGACCGACACTGATCCCAACACCCATCTCCGCCGGCAGCCGGCCTCGATCGCCATCACCGTGGACCAGCTGGCCACCATCACCGCGACGGTGACGCTCGACCAGCAAGGCAGCGTCCCGGCGGGCTTCCACTTGGTGTCGGCGGTGATCGACCCGAAGCAGGTCTCGGTGGCGGGGCCGAAGAGCCTGCTGGCGAACATCGATGCCTACGTCTTCATCGGCCTGGATGGCCACCAGTCGTTCTTCCAGGACACGCCGGTCGTCGGCGTGCGCGACCAGAAGAAGAAGCCGATCCAGGGGCTGCTCATCAGCCCGGCCACGGTGACCGTCAAGGTGACCATCCAGGCCGATGCCGTGACCGAGGCCAAGGTGGCCGGCTGGACGCTCACCGGGCAGCCGGCTCCGGGCTACCGGGTCTCGAACGTCACCATCACGCCCCTCGAGGTCAGCGTCACCGGGCTGGCCGCCACGCTCGATACCATCCCCCAGATGCAGACCGACCCGGTCGATATCTCGAACGCCACGGCGGACGTGGTCAAGACGGTCGCGGTGAAGCTGCCGGCCGGGGTCCAGGACGTGAGTCCCCGGTCAGTCCAGGTGCACGTCTTCATCGTCAAGATCCCGCAGCCATCGCCGTAACCTTCGCCCGCTGGCGGGCGTTCGACTTCAAGACCCGCCGGGTGTGCCCGCGTGGTTGGCGCCGGCTCGGTCTGGGAAGATAGGAGAGAGGCATGTGCGGGATCATCGGCTACCTGGGGGAGCGCCCGGCGACACCCATCATCATGGAGAGCCTGAAGCGGCTCGAATACCGCGGCTATGACTCCGCCGGCGTCGCCATCCTGAACGAGGACGCCCACCACACCTCCGTCGTCAAGAGCGCCTCCAAGGTCGACACCCTGATCGAGCGCCTGCAGGAGGACATGCCCACCGGGCACCTGGGGATCGGCCACACGCGCTGGGCCACCCACGGCCGTCCCACCGTCATCAACGCCCACCCGCACACCGACTGCACGGGCAAGGTGATGGTGATCCACAACGGCATCATCGAGAACTTCGCCGAGCTGCGCCGCGACCTCGAGCAGCGGGGCCACGCGTTTGTGTCCCAGACGGACACGGAGGTCGTTCCCCACCTGATCGAGGAAAACTTCAAGGGCGACCTGGTGGCGGCCGTCCGGGCCGCCCTCGGGAAGCTGCGGGGGACCTACGCCATGGCCATCTTCTCGCAGCACGACCCCGACCTCCTGATCGGCGCCCGGCTGAACGCGCCGCTGGTGGTCGGGATCGGGGAGAAGGAGTGGTTCATTGCGTCGGATATCACGGCCATCATCCCGTACACGAAGAAGGTGCTCCTGATCGGGGAGGGCGAGATGGTGTCGGTCACCCCGCTCGGTCCCGAGGTCAGCACCCTGGCGGGCACCGCCGTCAAACCCAAGATCATCGAGGTCAAGTGGGACGTCGCCCAGGCCCAGAAGGGCGGGTATGCCCACTTCATGGCGAAGGAAATCAACGAGGCCTCCGAGACGGTGTCGAACGCGCTGCGCGGGCGACTCTCGGATGAGGGCGAGGTGACCTTCGAGGAGTTCGACCTGACCGACCGGCAGCTCCTGAAAATTCGCGACATCAAGATGGTCGCCGCGGGGACCTCCTATTACGCGGCCCTGCTGGGCAAGTACATCATCGAAGACCTCGCCCGGGTCCCGGTCGAGGTCGAGCCGGCCTCCGAGTTCCGCTACCGCCAGCCCATCATCGACGAGAACACGTTGGTGCTCGGCATCTCGCAGTCCGGGGAGACCGCCGATACCCTGGCGGCGATCCGAGAGGCGCGGCGGCTCAACGCCAAGGTCATCTCGATCACGAACGTCGTGGGCAGCTCCATGGCCCTGGAGAGCGATGGTGTGATCTACCTGCATGCCGGCCCGGAGATCGGGGTGGCGTCCACCAAGACGTTCGTGGCCCACATCGCGTGCCTCTACCTGCTGGGCATTCGGGTCGCGGCGGTCCGGCATCGGATTCCGCCGGAGCGTCTGCGCGAGCTCACCGCGGCGCTCAAGCAGTTGCCGGCGGCGGTCGACGACGTCCTGAAGAGCGCCCCGGCCATCCAGGAGCTGGCCCGCAAGTACGCGCGCTACCAGAACTTCATGTACATGGGCCGCGGGATCAACTATCCGATTGCGCTCGAAGGCGCGCTCAAGCTCAAGGAGATTTCGTACCTGCACGCGGAGGGCTACGCAGCCGGCGAGCTCAAGCACGGCCCCATTGCCCTGCTCGACACTGGCTTCCCGGTCTTCGCCATCGCCACCGCGTCGGAGACGCTGGAGAAGATGGTGAGCAACATCCAGGAGGTGCTGGCCCGCGACGCGCCGGTGGTGGCGCTGGTCAGCCGCGGCAGCGAGGTGCTGGCCGGCATGACGGCGGATGCGCTCGAGGTGCCGGCCGTCTCCGAGTTCCTGTCGCCCATCCCCAACGTGGTCGCGCTTCAGCTGTTCGCGTATTTCGTCGCCGCCGAGCGCGGGTGCAACGTCGACCAGCCGCGCAACCTCGCCAAGAGCGTGACGGTCGAGTAGTAGGCTTTCGGGGTATGGTCCCCCGCGTCGGCGTGGACGTCACGGCCATCGAACGCGTCGAGGCCGCCTACCGGCGCCACCGCGGTCGGTTCCTTCGCAAGTTCCTGACCGAGCGGGAGATCACGTACTGCGCCGATCGCCCCGAGCGCTGGGCCGGGCGCTGGGCGGCCAAAGAGGCCATCGGGAAGGCGATGCCGAGCGGGGTCAGCCGCCCGCGCATGGTCGATGTCGAGATCCTGCCGCAGGACGACGGACGGCCACACGTCCAGGTCGCGCCCGGCACCACCCTCTCGGGCTCGACCATCGATGTCAGCATCGCCCATGACGGGCACTTCGCCATTGCGGTGGCGGCCATCCCGGAAGCGGACGTCGCCACCGCGTTCCCCGACAGGCCTGAGGGCGTTCGCCTCCCCGATCGTCCGGCGGATGGCCACAAGGGCACCTTCGGCACGGTGGTCGTGCTGGCCGGCTCGCAGGGCTTCACCGGGGCGGCGTACCTGGCCAGCAACGGGGCTGCTCGCACCGGTGCCGGCCTGGTCCGCCTGCTGGTGGCCCAGAGCATCTATCCGATCCTGGCCGAGAAATGCACCGAGGTGATGGTCCATCCGGTTCCAGAAGTGGGGCCGGGCGTGGTCGGCGACCGATCCAGCGCGGCGGTGCTGGAGCTGTTCGCCGGATGCGACGCGGCGGTGATCGGCCCCGGTCTTGGCCGGGACCCATCGACCCGCCGCCTGCTCGAGGCGTTGCTCCCGCAGGTCAGCATCCCGGTCGTGCTGGACGCCGACGGCCTCAACCTGGTGAGCGAGGTCCCCGGGCTGCTCGCCCGATTGCCGGTGGACCTCATCCTCACGCCCCATCCGGGCGAGTTCGCCCGGCTGTCTGGGCTCAAGACCGCGGAAGTCCAGGCGGACCGGGTGGGCGTGGCCCGCCGGTTTGCCAAGAGCTGGCGCAAGGTGGTCGTGCTCAAGGGCGCCCAGACGGTGATTGCCGACCCAGACGGTCGCCTGGTCATCAACCCGGTGGCCACCGCGGCGCTGGCGTCGGGGGGGACGGGCGACGTGCTCGCCGGGATGATCGGCGCGTTGCGAGGGCAGGGCCTGCCGGCCTTCGAGGCGGCGGTGACCGGCGTCTACGTCCACGGTCTGGCGGGGCAAGGGCTGGAGCGCGACGTCGGCCGCTCGGGAGTGCTGGCGGGCGATCTGCTGCCCCAGATTCCGCGTGTCATGGAGCGCCTGCGGACCTGAGCCCGAATCCACCGAATCCAACTCGCATCTTGGGCGCGCAGCGAGCGATCGGGGCGTCGCCTCCTGCGCGCGCTCGGTTACGCACCGACGGGTGCGCGCCCTCTTGTGCTCGTCGTCTCCCTGAG
>DASQAY010000110.1:0-5302 GCA_035635515.1 Candidatus Eiseniibacteriota bacterium
TCACCCCGTAGTCGGCGAGGCTCAGCCCGTGCACGTTGGTACTCAAGATGGTCAGGGCCGGAATGGTCGACGCGACCACAGCCACCACCCAGAGCCCCAGGGTAATGCCGAGTGCCGCTCCCAATCGGGTGGCCCACCGCCTGAACCCGCTCATCCCGCCTCCTCCAGAGAGCGAATATCTCCAGCGTGCCGAGTCGGCTGCTTCCCCATCTCCTGCATACGGTTGATAATCGCCTCGGCGCGCGAGTCGAAGGCATCGATCACCGCTGGGTCAAACTGGCTACCGGCCCCAGCACGCAGCGTGCGCGCCGCGAACTCGAAGGAGAAGCTCTTGCGGTGGGCCCGGTCGGACGTCATGGCATCGAAAGCATCAGCTACGGCCAGGATGCGGGCTGGAAGGGGAATGGCGAAAGCCTTGAGGTGGTCCGGATACCCGGTGCCGTCCCAACGCTCGTGGTGATGGCGGATGGCGACCAGGCTGCCGGCCAGAAACGACAGGTCTTTCAACACCTCGTACCCGACAAGTGGATGCCTCTGGATGGTCGCGAACTCGTCCTCGGTGAGCGGGCCGGTCTTCCGCAGGATCCGGTCATCAAGGCCTAGCTCGCCAATGTCGTGCAAGAGCGCGCCGCGACGGAGCGCCTGCCGCTCATCGGGAGGGAGACCCACGGCGAGGGCGATCTCCTGGCAGATGGCGGCGATCCGGGACGACCCCTCGAACTTGAAGGGATCCCGCGCGTCGAGCGCCCGGGCGAGCGCTTCCAGGGCGGATAGGTAAGCGCGCTCCAGTTGCTGGCTCTTGGTCTCCAGCCCCGCCGTCATCTCATTGAACGCCGACGCCAGGTACCCGATCTCGTTCCGGGGGCCGGCCGGGGCGCGATGACCGAGGTCGCCGGCACCCACCCGGCGGATCGCTGCCACGAGGTCGTCGATTGGGCGCGTGATGTAATGCGCCAACGCCACCCCTACCAGCAAGGCGAGCAGTGAGGCGGCGGCAAAAAGCAGCACCAGGAAAAGTCGGAGTTGAGCGAGCCCAGACTGCCACCCATCCGCGTTGAGCACTGCGCCGACGTAGCCGACCGGGCGGCTGCGAAGTCGCCAGTCGCTGACCAGCAGGCCGTAGGAGCGGCCCCCTACCGTCTCGATGACGCGCACGGGATGCTCGCCCGAGACCGCCGCCTTCGCGGACGGCGCCAGGGACGTCTGACCGAGCAGGGAGGAGAAAAGGGAATGTCCCGCGGCATCGAAGAAGACCAGGTCGCTGGCGTGCGACACGCGGATCCCTTCCGCGATGCTGGAGAGGGGCTGGTCCACCAGGATGGCGCCCTTGACTGTCTGGTCGTCACCCCGAACCGGCCCCACCCAGTCCACGACTGCGGCCTGCCCCTCCAGGGCGATGAAGGCGTACTTGTCGCCGAATGCGTCACGACGCCCCGCCAGGACCGCCTGAACGTCAGGGATGCCGCTATAGGTGTCGGCGGATCCTCTGCCCTCGGACACGGTGACAGCGTCGGCTCCGCGCAACGCCAGGACCAGGCGGCCCTGCTGGTCCAGGACTCGGAGCGTGAGGTCGGGAGAGGCGACGTTGGCCAGGACCGGGACCAGAAGGTGGCGCAGACCGGCCCGGTCGCCGGCCTTCAGCGCCTCGACCACGCCCTGCGTATCGGCGGCGGACCGCAGCAGCTGCAGCCGGTCGGCCTCCAGGAGGGCGAGGTGATCGTTCGCCAGCATGCTCGCCCGCAGCAGACTTCCATCGAACTGCTCCGCGGAAGACGCGGCGACGTGGCTCATGACCACTGCCGTGCCCACGATCCCGACGAAGAGCACGAGCACGACAAACGGTCCGACGATCTGGTGCCGGATGGACAGCCGCATTGCTGGTTGCTCCCTCACCGGTACCTGTCAAGTGGTTCGGCTAGGAGACAGGCCTACCCACTTAACGGGTCGCGCGCATAATCTCTTGCAAAATCGCAACGCCGCAGCCCTGCAATTGCCGGATGCCTAGGTACCACGAACGCAGGGCGAGAAGGGCGGCAGCCGGGGCTAGGCTGTGGGCATGATCAGTGCTTCAGAACGGCCCCTCACCCGGGGGCCGTGGGCCCGTCGGGTGCGCACCCTCCTCACCGTGCAGAGCCTTCCGGAGCGAAACTGGAAGGCCCGCGGCGGAAATGTCTCTTTGCTCGGCGATGCCCAGCTGTATCGTGGAGGCTCCCGGCCGCTGGACCTCCGGAACCCGAATGAACGGGCACTCCTGCTCGCGATCAAGGAGGCCTACGTGCACCGGACCGGATCGCCGGCGGTCGACGCGCTGGTCAACGTCCTGGGCCTGAAGCGGATAACCAGAGAAGCGGTTGGCCAGGCCTCGAACCAGCTGGACCGGCCGCTTCTCGGGTTTCTACGCCGACCGATCCGGGGGCTTCACCCGTACCTCTTGCTGGAGACGGTCGTTGTGCCGGTGAGAACCGGCGACACGATCCGATCGTCGACCGTCGTGTTTGCGATCGGCGTTCGCAGCTCTGGCCACCGGGAGGTGCTCGGCGCCGAGGTTACCGAGGAGCTGAACGCTGGGGCCTGGCTGCAGTTCCTGCGCGGCCTGACCCGCCGCGGCCTGGACGGAGTCCGGCTGGTGACGGCCGACGATCATGCCGGCCTGCAGCCGGCGCTCCGGGCGGTCCTGCCTGCGGCAGCCTGGCAGCGCTGCCTGACCCATTTCTTGCGCGATGCCGTCGAGGCCGTCCCCGCATCGGGCCGCCTGTTCGCGTCGGCGACCCTCCGGCGGATTTTCGCCCAGCCTGACCGCGAGGCGGCCCGTCGGGCGGTCGAGCAAGTGACGCGGCGCGTCGCTCGACGCAACCCGGGGCTCGCCCAACTGTTACGCGAGGCCGACCCGGCGTGCCTGACCTACTTCGACTTTCCAGTGGAACATCGCCGCCAGATCTGGTCCACGAACGCCGAACGGGTGGTCGGCGAGCTCACGCGCCGGTGCGACTTCGTGGGCACATTCCCCAACCGGCGAGCGCTGCTCCGCCTGGTGGCCGAGGTCCTCGAGCAGCAAGACGCTGGGTGGCAAGCGGCCGGTCCATATTGTCGCGGCAGGTCGGAGTCTGCCCTCTCCCTGCGGGAGATGTTCCAGCCATTCCGCCGGCTCGGCGTTGAGTCCTCGGACGGGGTGTTGGTCGGAGCGGTAGCGTGATGGCCCAGGCCGATACCGTGTACACAGCGACTGCCCTGGAGTCCGTCGAAGCCCAGACGGTGTTCGAGTTGCACCAAGCGCCGGAACGGCTGGCGCAATGGCGGCTGGCCACCCTCGACTGGCTGCTCCGGCAGCTGGAGGAGCTCAGGCTCAGCGGAGATGGGCTGTTTTCGACCGAGCTGCGCACGTTGATCGTGTCGTTCGCCGCGGCCCACGATCCCGTGCTCTTCGAGGAGTTGGCCGACAGCTCGGCCAGTCAGCTAAACCAGGTGCACGACGCCGTCTTCGACGCCCAGGGAAGGGTCATGATGGAACTCTCGGAACTCCGCCACTCCCCCAGCTGGCGAGATGTCGAGCGACTCCTCAGCGAGGCAAATCACGAGAATCAGGAGGTGGCGGCTTGATGCCTTCTTTGGGTCGGCCTCCGCCTGGCTCTTTTTGTCCCTCCCCTTGAGGGAGGGGTAGGGCGGCTGCCGCTCTCCCAAGCCCGGTTCGGGCTATGAATGAGGGGTAAGGATGGGTGGCATAAGGGACTTGAACCCTCGACCCTCAGATCCACAATCTGATGCTCTAACCAGCTGAGCTAATGCCACCGCGGCAGTCCTGAATTATCGCAGGAATTCCTTTGTACTACCCCGGCCGTTCGAATTGGGGAATGGCCGCGTTATAAGATATGGGCGCCTTGAGAAAGCCGCCCGAGGTCGCCCTGCTCAAGCGGGCCAAAGCGCTGGAGCCGGGAGCCCTCGCCGAGATCTATGAGCGCCATATTGATTCGATCTACCGCTACATCTATATACGGGTCCGCAACCAGGCCGACGCGGAAGATCTCACTGGGCAGGTGTTCCTCAAGATGATCGATGCCCTGCCGGGGTACCGGCTGCAGGGGGTGCCATTTTCCACCTGGCTCTACCGGATCGCCCACAACCTGGTGGTCGACCGCTACCGGCGCTCGGCCCGGACTCCGCTGGAGCTCTCCGAGCACCTTCCCGATGCCGGCTCATTCGGCGCCCCCGAGGTCCGGTTGCAGATCGGCGAGGATCGGCGGCTCCTGGCGGCCGCCCTCGGCCACCTGACCGACGACCAGCGCCAGCTCATCTTGCTGCGCTTCATCGAGAACCGGGAGGTCGAGCAGATCGCCCGCATCATGAACCGCACCCACGGCGCGATCCATGCCATGCAGCACCGCGCCCTGGTCAGCCTCCGGCGGGTGCTCGCGGACACTCCCGCGGTGGAGGCGCGCCGTGCCTGATTTCGGCACCCGGCTCGATCGCTGCCTGGACGCCCTCCGGGACGGCCGGAGCCTGCACCGGGTCCTCCAGCAGTCCCCTGGGGAGCGCGACGAGTTGATCGACCTCATGCGAGTGTCCACCGACGTCGCCCAGCTCCAGCTGCCGGCGCCCGATCCCGCGTTTAAGCTCCGGACGCGAAATCTGATGCTGGCGGTGGCCGCCCAACGGCGGGCATCGGCAGCCCGGTCGCGGTGGGTGGCTCGGCCGGTCTTCCGGCTGGCGCTCGCCGTCGGGCTGAGTGGAGCCTTGCTGGGTGCCGGGATCGTGGCCGCCTCCGCGCAGAGCCTGCCGGGTGACCCCCTGTACCAGGTCAAGCGCGGCATGGAGCGGGTGCAGCTCAGCCTGACCCTCGATCCCGCCGCAAACGCCCGGCTGCGAATGCAACTGGCCACCCGCCGGGTGTCGGAAGCGGGGCAGCTGAGTGCGCAGGGCCGGGTGGCCGAGGCCCTCTCTCTGATCACGGTGTTCAATACCGACGTCGCTGAATTGGGCAGGCAGGTGGTGGCGGCGCCGCTGCAGCCGGCCGACGCGGGTCGCCTGGAACGCGATGTCAGCCAGGGGCAGGCTGAGGCCGACGGCGGCCTGGAGGCCGTTGCCGCCGACCTGGCTGCCCGCGGTCACAGCGAAGCCGCCGCCAGCGTGCAGCATTCGGAGCGCCAGGCGGACCAAACGCTCAGCGGAGCCAAGAAGGCCCTGCACGACCACGGCGCGAAGGGGTCCGCCCGGCCCAGCCCGTCGCCGGACAACTAGCGGACTAGGCGGGTCGCAGCCGGCGTTCCGCGAAAAAGTCGCGCAACAGCACGGCCGAAGGCTCGGCTAG
>DASQAY010000111.1:0-6817 GCA_035635515.1 Candidatus Eiseniibacteriota bacterium
CGGCCCACGGAGGCTCCGCCGAGACCTGGCACACGACCTCCCCTCCGTCGGGTGAGTACTTCATGGCGTTGTCCAACAGGTTGTCGAGGGCCCTCCGCAGCTGCCCGGGGTCAGCGACGACCGTGACGGCGTGGTCGGGCGCGACTAGCGTGAACCCATACGCGCCGGCTTCCCCACGCACCGATTCCACCGCCTCGCCGACCACCTGGCGCAGGTCAAGATCCTTCTTGCTGATGCCGACCCCCTGCTCCAGGCGGGCGACTTCGAGCATCCGACCAACGACCAGGTGCAGTTCCCGCGCCTGCTCCGTCAGCACGGAGACGGCGTGCTTTGCGCGCTCGTTGAGGTCGCCCAGGTCCCCGTCCTCGAACAGCGACAGGTAGCCGCGGATGAGGGACACGGGAGTACCCAGCTCGTGCGAAGCCAGATTCAGGAACTGGGATTTGGTCTGCTCCAGCGCAGCCATCCGGTCCGCGTGCTCGCGGAGCTTCAGTACTTCGCGGTGCTCGGCCTCGAGGAGTTGATCCTGCATCCGTTTGCGTTCCGTAATATCGCGCGTGACCTTGGCGAATCCTCTCAGCCGGCCAGCCTCGTCGCGGAGCGCGGTGATGACGACGCTGGCCCAGAAGCGCGACCCATCCATGCGCACCCGCCAGCCCTCGGCCTCGAAGCGACCCTCCTGTTCGGCCACTCGCAGCCCCCTGGCCGGCTCTCCCGCGGCGGCATCGTCGGCCTGGTAGAAGGTCGAGAAATGGCGCCCGACGATCTCCTGGGCCCGATAGCCCTTGATCCGCTCCGCGCCCTGGTTCCAGCTGGTTACGAAACCCGCCGGATCCAGCAGGAAGATGGCATAGTCTCGGACTCCGTCCACGAGGAGCCGGAATCGCTCTTCACTGGTCCTGAGCTCGGCGCTCAGGTCGATCACGGTGTTGACCTTCGCGCGCTCAGCCACGGACTTGGTGCCCCCTTTCCGAACGTTACCCCCTCGGGTTGCTGGACAATAGACAGACAAGTCTGTACATTAGGGGCCGGAGCTCAAGAGTGTCAAGCCTGCAGATCAATCACCGTGCCAAGCGGTTGCCCCGCGTTCCGACGCCCGGGGCGCGCGAACGGGTCCTCGGTGCCGCCTATGACCTCTTCAGCCGGCGGGGAATCCGGGCGGTCGGTATTGACACCATCATCGCCCGGGCTGGCGTGGCGAAGATGAGCTTCTACCGGCACTTCCCATCCAAGGACGAGCTGGTGCTGGCCTTCCTCCAGAAGCGGGAGCAGCTGTGGACCCACGAGTGGCTCGAGGCGGAGGTCAACCGTCGGGCCGCCACCCCTCGGGAACGCCTGCTCGCGATCTTCGATGTCTTTGACGAGTGGTTCCAACTGGAGGACTTCGAAGGGTGTTCCTTCATCAACGTCCTCCTGGAGATCGCGGAGCCGAGCCACCCGACCCGGCAAGCCACGACCGCTCACCTGGCCAACATCAGAGTCTTCCTGCGCGTACTCGCCGACGGGGCCGGCGTGCCCCGGTCGGACGACTTCGCGCGCAAGTGGCACATCCTGATGAAGGGATCAATCGTGGCCGCCGGAGAAGGCGACCGGTTGGCGGCCCGGCGAGCCCAGGATGTCGGACGGCTGCTCCTGGCAGCTGAGCTCGACGGATCGCGCCGGCAGGCCCACTACCAGCTTGCCTAGTGCTGGTGGGATTTGAGCTCGCGCCAGAACTGGAGGGCCGGGTGATAGGTGCGCTCATTGATCACGGCTAGGAGCTGAACCAGGGCGCTGGCCTCCTCGTGGAGCTTGGCCAGCAGGTCGAGGGCCGCCGCGACCTCCTCGTTGATGCTATCCACGACGTGTTCGACGCTCGGCTCATACAGCGGGTCGTCCAATAGCTCATCGACGGAATCGTCAGTGAATCGCGGTATCTTCCCCATATCTGGAATACGCCCGGGGACCCGGAAATTTGACAGCGCCCCGGCTGGAACCGTACTGTCGAGGCGGAGATAAAGGGCGTGTCCGAGCCGGGTACGGCGGAGCGTGGGCGGGCAGGCACGGCTTCGGGGCACCTGTCGGAGGATCAGCGCCAGCGGCTGACCGACCTGTACCTGTCCAACTTCTCCCGTGTGTTCCGCCTGTGCCGGCGGATGTTGCGGAATCCCGACGACGCGGCCGATGCGGCCCACGAGGTGTTCCTGCGGGCGATCGGCTCATCGCAGCTCCCACCGCCGGGCAGGGATGCTACGCCCTGGCTCCTGACGGTGGCGCGCAATCACTGCCTCGACGTCCTCCGCCGGCGCCAGCGTCTGGGCCGAGTGCTCGTCACCCTTTCGGGCGATCGCGATGCCGCTGCCGACCTCGAAACGCCGGTTTTGGATCGGCAGCTGGTCACGGCCATCTTCGACCAACTTCGGGAGCGCGAGCGGAAGGCGCTGTGGCAGTCGGCGGTCGAGCGGCGTTCCCTGAGTGCGATTGCCTACGACCTGCGACTCAGTTACATGGCCACCGGCCAGCTGCTGCATCGCGCCCGGAAGCACGCGGCCATGCTGGCCAAGCGACTGGCCGCCATCTTCGGTCTGCTGGAACTCGGTCGTGCCATGCGGCGAGCTCGCCTGGCCGGTTCGCGGCTTCTGTCACAGGTGCGCGAACCCTCGTTGAACTTTTCCCTGAGCGTGCCCCACGTCCTGGCGGTGGCCGCGATCGCCGCGGTGCCCGTCGTCCTGGCACCGGTGCCGTCCTCCAGCTCGGCGCACGCGGCGCCTTCGACACCGCCTTCCATCTCCGCTTTGCCCGGGCTGACAACGGTGACGCCGAATGCCGGCATCCCGGACCCGCGGGACCTGCCGGGGGCATCCGATGTCTTGAACCGGGTCACCCCACTGGTCTCGCCGGTCGCAGTACCATCACTGCCGCCGGTTTCGCTGCCGCAACCCTCGCCCGTCGGATCCGCGGTGAATACGCTCCAGCAGTCGGTCCCGCCCGTGCCGCTGCCCACGGGGTCCGCGACTGATGTTGTGAGCGCGCTCCTCCCTCCGCGCCACCTCTGATCTAAACACTCCGTCCTCAGAGTGTCGACTTAACCTCTCCCTCCCCCTTGCGGGGAGCCACTGACGTCAGGGTCGCGGGATTTCCCGCGTGTGTCAGGGTTGGGGTGGGGGTGTTCAGAGTGTCGGCGACCGTCTGGTTCGAGCGGAGCATCTTCGTGACGTCGACTTAACCTCTCCCTCCCCCTTGCGGGGAGGGATGGGGTGGGGGTGTTCAGAGTGTGGGCGACCCGTCTCCGCGTAATCCTTTTGCAAGGCGACCCGCCCAATGCTGTCGTCATCAACCATTCGAGGAGGTGAACACCATGGACAGCATGCGAAGGATCATCGTCGGAGTCGCCATTGGCGCGTCCCTGCTGACGGGCGGCGTCATCGGGGCCACCATCGCTGGGCCGCTGGTGGCGAGCGCCGCCACCTCACCCAGCGCGACGGCCGCGGCGGCGTCGCCGGGCGTGGGCTCCGGGACGTTCGTGCCGAACGAGAATGCCCAGCACGAGGCCGGCGAAAGCGCGGCTCGGGAGGCCCAGGAGAATGCAGGCCAGTTCCCGACCGTTCCGTAGTGCATCCATCGATGAGGGGCCGGACGGTCCGGCCCCTCCCCTGTATCAGCGCAAGCTGCTGGTCGCGTGCGGCTTCGCCGCCCCGATCCTCTTTGTCGGGACCTTCTTGATTGAAGGGGCGACCCGGCCCGGCTATGACCCGTGGGCGGAGTTCGTGAGCCTGCTCAGCCTGGGCAGCGACGGGTGGATGCAGGTCGCCAACTTCCTCGCCTCCGGCTGGCTGCTGCTGGCCTTTTCGGTCGCCGTGCTCCACGCGGTCCGCGTCCGGGCGGCGCCCAGGCTGGCGCCCATTGTCTTCAGCACCATGGGACTGGGTCTGGTTGCGGCGGGCGCCTTTCCGACCGACGCCGCCGACACTCCCCTGACCCTGCACGGCGAGCTGCACTACGTCGCCACGGCTCTCGTAGCCGCATCGATGGCCGCGGCGTGCCTTCTGGAATGGCACGACGGACGCCACGACCCCGAACGAATGGTCGCTGCCCGGCGGCTGATGGCTGCTGGATGGGTCTCCATCGGCCTGTTTACGATCAGCCTCGTCCTGCCGGCGGCGGCTGACCCGGGTCTGGTGGAGCGCCTGGCCTTCGTCGTCGGATCGGTCGGCGTGCTGCTCTATGCTCGGCGGGTATGGCCCAACTTTCCGGCACGACCGTCACGAAATCGACAGGGAGCGGCCGTCACCATGAGAGACGGGTGAGAGGACGTTGAGCATCGCTCGCGTGGACCTGGTTCGGACGGGCGCCCGGCGGGTGGCGCTGCTGGCGACTGGAATCGTGGCCGCCCTCTATCTCCTGATCGCGGTCTCCGTGCTGCTGATCGTCACGCACAACCTGACCTCAAATATCGATGCCAACAACGCCTCGTGGCTGCATTCCATGGCCGGGCAGCGGGCCGGCCCCTTCCATGGGCCTGCCGGTGGGGAGCGGTTTCAAGCCCCCGTCCTGTGGTGGATGTATCACCCCGACGGTAATTACAGCGACAGCAGCACCGAGGCGCTCAACATCACGCTGCCCGTTCCCTATCGGAACATCAAGGACCCGCAGACGATCACGGTCTCTGGGACCGACCTGCGCGTGATGGGTGGCCTGGTCGGCGACGACTGGGCGGTGGTGGGCCAGACCATGAGCAGCGTCGACCAGGCGCGCTCGAACCTGGTCCTGGCGGAGGTGGTGATCGCGCCGGTGCTGCTCGTGGTGGTCTTCCTGGGCGCCCTGGCCATCGGGCGCCGGGTCGCCACGCCCATCGAGCGGGCCCGCCAGCAGCAGATGGACTTCACCGCCGACGCCTCCCACGAACTGCGCACGCCGCTGGCGGTCATCCAGGCCCAGACCTCGCTGGCGTTGGCCCAGCCACGCGAGGTCGAATGGTACCAGCGCGCCTTCGAGCGCATCAACCAGGAGAGCAGGCGAATGGGCGGGATGGTGGACGACCTGCTCTGGCTGGCCCGCTTCGAGGCGACGACCGCGATCAAGCCCGAGCCCGTGGACGTGGCCATCATGGCCCAGCAGGCGGTCGACCGATTCACGGCCGTGGCGGAGGCGCGTGACCAGCGCCTGACCCTGCATGCCACAGGCGAGTCGCCGGTGATCGCCGCGTCGCCCGAATGGCTCGACCGCCTCCTGGGCGTGCTCCTCGATAACGCCTGCAAGTACACGCCGGAGCAGGGTGCGGTGGACGTGCGGGTGACCGCCGAAGGCCACCAAGTCAAGCTGGTTGTGGACGACTCCGGACCGGGGATTCCGCCAGAGCAGCGCGACGGGATCTTCGATCGATTCCGCAGAGCAAGCGACCAGCCCGGTGGCGCTGGGCTCGGCCTGGCGATCGCGAATGCCGTCGTTCGGGCGACCAACGGGCGCTGGGACGTGGGCGCCTCACCAGCCGGCGGGGCCAGCATCGCGGTCACCTGGCCGCGGGCCTGATCCCCTCTTCTAATCTCCCCCTTCCCGGGCCAATGTCCCTCTCACGCCTTTCTTAACTGCGTATCACGGATTTGCAAGGTACCCGGCGGCAAAGTGTCCCTATGAAGGCTCTCACACCGACCGACCGGGATCGCGGTCTACAGCGACTTCGACGGCTGACGTTCGGAGCGGCCGCCGGCGCCCTGATGGCCGTCCTCGGCATCAGTTATGTCGCGGCCGCATCGTATGCAGGCAAGTCGACCAGCCCGGTGACCAGCAGCGACTCCACCGCGAGCCAGGGCGGCACCACTAGCGACATGCAGCCGCTGGCGCAAGCGCCCAGCACCGGGAGCAGCGGCACCGGCACCGTGACCACCGGCGGTTCGTGATGCCGCTCGCCGTCAAGAGTTGGGGAGCGCTGGGTACCTCGGTGCACGTCCTGACCAGGGATCCGGACCGGCTGCGCGACGCCGAGGCGGCAGTCCGCAAGATCCTGGAGGACGTCGATGCGGCCTGCAGCCGGTTTCGCGACGATAGCGAGCTCAGCCGCCTCAACGCGAGTCGGAACGGCCTGGTCCAGGTCAGCCCACTGCTGGCCAGCGCAATCGGAGCGGCCCTGCGGGCGGCGCGGATGACGAAGGGCGCCGTGGATCCGACCGTCGGCCCGGCCCTCGGCCTGGCCGGGTATGACGACGACTTCTGTCGGATCGCGCAAGATGGCGGCCCGATCGCCTCGCGTCCTCAGCCCATTCCCGGTTGGCAGGCGATCCAGTTCGATCAGGCTTCGCGCCGCGTCGGGCTGCCGGCCGGAGTCGCGCTCGACCTCGGTTCAACCGGGAAGGCGCTGGCGGCTGACCTGGCGGCAATGGCTGCACTGCCGGCCAGCGGTGGCGTGCTGGTGAGCCTGGGGGGCGACATCGCCACTGGTGGAATCCCGCCAGACGGCGGCTGGCGGGTCCTGATCGCCGAAGACAGCCGGGTCGCCCCAGACAGCGAAGGCCAGGTGATCTGTCTCCACGGCGGCGGGGTCGCCACCTCGAGCACCACCGTCCGGCGCTGGACGCGCGGTGGCGCGGTGCTGCATCACATCATCGATCCGGCGACCGGGCTACCGACCACCGGGCCCTGGCGCACCGCCACCGTGGTCGCCGGGACGTGCGTCGACGCGAACATCGCGGCCACCGCCGCCATCGTCCTGGGCGATGCGGCGGTCGACTGGCTGCAGGCCCGCCGGCTTCCGGCGAGGCTGGTGGAGAACGATGGGACCATCCACCACATCGGTCGCTGGCCAGAGCCGAAGGGGATCACGACGTGAGCGACACCATCCTCT
>DASQAY010000112.1:0-5520 GCA_035635515.1 Candidatus Eiseniibacteriota bacterium
CCGGAGGTGACCGCGCCGATGTCGCTGCCCGAGGCCCTTCGCGGGATCGCCGGCACGCCGCTCGTCGTCCTCGATCCGCTGGCTGCCCAACGGCTTCAACCGATGGACGGTTCGGTGGCGCTGGCGGTGGGCCCAGAGGGCGGATGGACCGGCGACGAGCTGGCCGCTATGGTAGAGGCCGGCGGACAGCCATTCACTCTCGGCCCGCGTATCCTGCGGGCTCGCCTCGCGCCGGTGGCGGCCGCTGTTATCCTCAGCGCGCGATGAACGTCTCCATCCACACGCTCGGCTGCAAGGTCAACTTCGCCGAGATGGCGGACCTGAGCGACCGGCTGAGCCGTGCCGGCTTCGCGGTGGCCGAGGAGCACGACCATCCGGATGTGTGCGTCATCAACAGCTGCACCGTGACCGCGCAAGCCGACCGCAAGGTGCGCACCCTGGTCCACGGTTTGCGCCGGCGGCATCCGCAGGCGCACATCGTGCTGACCGGCTGTCATGTCGACAACCCGTACCCGCGGGCATCGGCCGTGCCCAGTGCCGACGTCGCCTTCCCGAACGCCCGCAAGCACGAGATTTTCGACTACCTCGTCTCCACCTTCCAGCCCGGCACCGGGGCCGGTGCCGGCCGCTACGCGCGCTCCCGCTTCTTCCTCAAGGTGCAGGATGGCTGCGACCATCGGTGCACGTACTGCATCGTGTGGCGAACCCGGGGCGCCTCGCGCAGCGAGCCTGATGAGGCGATCATCGGCCGCGCCGAACAGGCGGTGTCCGATGGATACCGGGAGGTCGTCCTCACCGGAGTGGACCTCGGGTCCTACGGCCGCGACCGGCGGGAGTCCTTCTCCGATCTGGTGACCCGCATGCTGGACCGGATCGCGCCGGCCCGGCTCCGACTCAGCTCCATCAACGCCAACGACTTCACGCCGGCCCTGGTGAACCTGGCCCAGCATCCGCGCTTCTGCCGCCACCTGCATATCCCGTTGCAGTCCGGGAGCGACCGGGTGCTGAAGCGGATGGGCCGCCTCTACCGGCGCCGCGACTACCTGCAGCTGGTGGCGTCGCTTCGCCAGGGCGTGCCCGACCTGGCTATCACCACCGATGTCATCGTGGGCTTCCCCGATGAGTCCGACGACGACTTCGCTGACACCCAGGCAGTGGCCCGCGACGCTGGTCTCAGTGGCATGCACGTCTTCCGGTACTCGCCGCGCGCCGGGACCGCCGCGCCCCGCCTCGGCCTGCCCGTGGATGATCCGGTGAGCCGGGACCGCAGTCACCGCCTGCAGGCGCAGGCCGAGCAGCAACGCCGCGACTATGAGCGCCGGTTCATCGGACAGGACCTGGAGGTCATCTGGGACCGCCGCTTCCCGGGCCGGATCCGGGGGCTGAGCGACAACTACATCACGGTGCTGGCCACGGAAGGCGGGCAGGCGCTGGGCGCGCTGGCCACGGTCCGCCCGGTCGCGCCGTACCCCGAAGGCTTGCAGGTCTGATGGCGGAGGAGTGCCTCTTCTGCAAGATCTGGGCTAAGGAGGCGCCTGCCAAAGAAGTCCACCGCGGCGACGACGTGCTGGCCTTCGAGGACATCCGGCCGGTGGCGCCGGTGCATATCCTGGTGATCCCCAAAGACCACATCCCTACTGTCAAGGATCTCAAGCCAGAGCAGGCGCCGCTGCTCTTCCGCATGCTCGACCTCGCCAACCAGGTTGCCCGCGACCGCGGAATCAGCCGCGACGGCTACCGCGTGGTCATCAACCAGGGTCCCCAGGCCGGCCAGAGTGTGTACCACCTGCATCTCCACGTCCTGGGTGGCCGCGCCATGCACTGGCCTCCCGGATGAGCCAATGATCGTCCCCTCCCTGCAGGCAGGGGCAGGGGAGGCTGTCGCGGGTTGGGTTGTCGTGTTTCTCGCGCTCGCTGACCTCAGTTGATACGTTTGATGAATCCTGACTGAGGGTACGAGCCCGGAGTGCCTGCCGTAACCGTCGACAATCCACTGGCGCTGCCCCGCATCCCGCACGCTGACCCCACCCAATTGCAGCGACCGATAGTATCCATTACGACGGCGCCCAGCGGCCTGGAAGGCGAAGGCTTTCCGGTGCGGCGCGCTTTCGCCGGGGTCGACCTAGACCTGCTCGACCCGTTCGTCCATCTCGACCAGATGGGTGAGGTGGAATATGCACCCGGCGAGCCCAAGGGCACGGCCTGGCATCCGCACCGCGGGTTCGAGACGGTCACTTACATGATCGACGGCACGTTCCAGCACCACGACTCCAACGGGGGCGGCGGGCTGATCACCAACGGCGACACGCAGTGGATGACGGCGGGCGCCGGCATCCTGCATATCGAGAAGCCACCCGAAGAGCTGGTCGCCTCCGGTGGTCTGTTCCACGGATTCCAGCTGTGGGTCAACCTCCCGGCCAGCATGAAATGGACGGCGCCTCGCTACCAGGACATCCGGGGCGGAAAGGTGGCCCTGCTCGCCTCCCACGACGGCGGTACCCTCGTCCGCGTGATTGCCGGCGAGGTGGCAAGGCATCCAGGCCCGGGCAGCACGCACACGCCCATGGCGATGGTGCACGCGACCGTCAACGCGGGCGCGGAGCTGGTGCTCCCCTGGCGACGGGACTTCAACGCCCTGGCCTACATCTTGAACGGGTCGGGCTCCGTTGGGCCGCAGAGCCGGGCGATTCACACCGGGCAGCTGGCCGTCTACGGTGCCGGCGACGCGATCAGCGTGCGGGCGGATGCCCACCAGGAGAGCCGCAGCCCGAACCTGGACGTGTTGATCATCGGCGGACTGCCGATCCGCGAGCCGGTGGCCTGGTACGGCCCGTTCGTGATGAACACCCGCGATGAGATCCAGCAGGCCCTGGTCGATTATCACGCCGGTCGGCTGGGGACGGTCCCCGCCGAGCACGCCACTCCCTAACGAAAGCCGTCCAATAGTCTCCGCTCCTGAATCTCCCTTCGCCTTGCGGGGGTGTCTAAGATTCCGCCTCCAGCCGCGTCACATCGACGTTGGCCACTGCCGCCCCCTTTTTCCTTCCTGGTCTCGATTGGCCGGTTAAGGTCGCTATCGGCGTGCTGGTGACAGCAGCTGGGCTCGCGCTCCTGAGGCCACCTCGCCGGGGACCTCTCCGCTTTGCCCTGGCGATCTGCACCATCCAGGTGGGCGCGCTGACGGCGATTCGCGGCGTGGTGGCCATCAACCCGGCCAGCTGGTGGCAGTACCTCCTCCCCTTCGCGCTGGTGGTGGTCCCGGCGCTGTTCGCCGCCGTGATCCTGACCCGGCTGGGCTGGTGGCGGTTCGTCGGGTTCACACCCCCAACCGAGTGGCGCGTCTCTCCGGTGGTCGTGCCGCTGATGCTGACGCTCGCCCTACCGGCGGTCGGGCTCTCGGCCCACGGGTTGATGCCGACGACCGCCATGATCCTGGCCCTGCAGGTCGGCTTCATGCTGATCGATGTCTCCATGGAAGAGGTCATCTATCGCGGCGTCGTGATCGAGGCCCTGCGGCCGTACGGGCTGTTCTGGCCGATTGCGCTGTCCTCCATCCTGTTCGGCCTCAGCCACGCGGACAATTTCTTCCTTCCCGGCAGCGATCCGGTGGGCGTCTGGTACCAGATGTTCGAAGCCGTCCTGATCGGGGTGCTGTTCGCCTGCGCCCGGTTGCGGCTGAACGCCATCTGGCCCGTGATCGCGGTGCATGCCGCCTACGACCTGATGCTGCTGCTCGCCTTCGGGCATGCATTCCCGGTGGCGCCCACCCCGGCCGGATTCCTGGTCGATACGCTGGTCAACCTGTGTCTGGCGGCAATCGCCCTGATTCTCGTGGGGAGCGTGCCACGGCGGACCATCCAGCAGCGGCAGGCCGCCTGAGATGAGGTCGATCGGTCGCTTCCTGCCGGTTGCCGCCCTATTCGGGTCCGCGGCCCTACTGCTGGTGGACCTCGCGGTCTCGCCGTTGTTTTCCTATCGACTCCCGCAGCCTGACTTCTATGTCTATTACCTGGCCGCCCGGATCGGGCGCGCCCACGGCTGGGGTCTGATGTACGACCCGTCCGTCTTCCGCCCGGCGATCACGGCTGCGGTCGGGCGTTACCTCCCCTATCTCAATCCGCCACTGCTGGCCTGGGTGGTGACGCCGCTGAGCTGGCTACCCTACCGGCTGGCCGCCTGGCTCTGGACCGGCGTGCTGGGCGCCGCATTAGTGGCGACCTGGATGATCGCCGCCCCCGGGCGCCCGCCCCACCGACTGATCTATCTCGTGGCCGCCGCCGCCGCCCTGCCGGTGTTCACCAGCTTTCTGTTCGGGGAAGTGAGCCTGGTCATCGTCGCCGCCGTCGCCGCGGCCTGGTGGCTCGTTGACCGCGGTCGGCCGTGGACGGCCGGCCTGGTCCTCGCTGTGGTGAGCCTGAAGCCGCAGATCGCGTTCCTGGTTCCGCTGGCCCTCCTGGCGGCCGGCCACTGGCGCGTCTTCCTCAGCTGGCTGGGAGCCACCGGGGTGATCGCCGGCGTCTCTCTGCTCGCGGTTGGCACGCAAGCAATCCATGACGTGCGGCACTCGCTCAGCCTGGCAGCCGGCACTCCCGGACCCATCCAGGTGTCGCTGCTGCACCAGCTGCCCTGGCCGGTGGTCAGCACGGCGGCCATGGTAGCCGTGGCCGGGCTCTTCCTGATCGTGGCGAGCTCGGCGGCGGGCGGCCGCCCCGCCCTCCCGATGGCGTCCGGGCTGCTAGCCAGTGCGCTACTCAGCCCCTACCTCAATTTCTACGACCTGGCAGGGCTGGTGCTGGCCGGCTGGTTGGTCCTGCAAACCAACCCTCCGGGGTGGCAGCGATTCATGCTGGTTGCCCTGTACGCGCCGCTCTACCTGGCCCCAGTGTGGCCGCTCGCCACCGTGGTGGGCGAATGCGGCTGGCTGGCCAGCCTGGTCATCCTGAGCCGGCTGCAGCGTGACCAGACTTTACCCGGGCGTCACAAAGTCGCGGCATGAACGCCACCGATGCAACCGGGCTCGTAACGAGA
This sequence comes from Candidatus Eiseniibacteriota bacterium, assembly GCA_035635515.1. Classification (GTDB taxonomy): domain Bacteria; phylum Chloroflexota; class Dormibacteria; order CF-121; family CF-121; genus CF-121. Next base: position 5,029 of record DASQAY010000112.1, read on the forward strand.
ACGCAATAGCCTGTGGGCAAATGCGCCTCCCCTTCCGTGCCGTACCGCGGCCGAAGCGCCGCCGCCCAACGGCCGGCCTGATCCTCATCGCCGGCCTGTTGCTGGTCGCCTTCCTGGCCGTGCGGATGGTGCCGGAGGACACCGAGGTCGGGCCATTCAAGCTGGAATGGGGTTCGGGCTGGTCGGCGCTGCAGGCCGCCCTCTTCCAGGCGCACGATCCAGGAGAGGCGTTCTGGCTCATCATCAAGGTTGTCACCACGCCGCCGCGCGTGGTCTGGGCGCCCACCAGGCCGGCGCCCCGCGTCGCGCTGGCCCAGCCTGCCCCATCGCCCAGCGCCCTAGCACCCGCCGGAAACCCTTCGCCAACGCCGCGGCCGACCGGCTCCAGCAGCCCATCGCCGTCATCGTCTGCTCGCCCGATCGGGAGCCCTACGCCCACCCCAATCGCCTCGGGGAGCGCGAGCCCCTCGCCGTCCGCTTCGCCCAGCCCCA
>DASQAY010000113.1:0-6617 GCA_035635515.1 Candidatus Eiseniibacteriota bacterium
TCAGCCGGCCTCCACGGTGACGGCGTTCACGATCCGCTCCAGGTCCCGATCGGTGATCTCCTTCTGGCGGTCGGCCACTCCCAGGAAAAGGTCCCAGGCCTCGTTGAAGGCGGCCTCGGGCAGATGATAGCCTAGCTCGGCCAGCCGGAAGCGAAAGGCGTGCCGGCCGGAGCGCGGGGACAGCACGATCCGGCTCTCACCCATGCCGACGTCGGCCGGTCGCATGATCTCGTAATTCTGCTTGTCTTTCAGCACGCCGTCCTGGTGAATCCCGGACGCATGGGCGAAGGCGTTGCCGCCCACCACGGCCTTGTTCAGCTGGACGGCGATCCCGGTGCGCGCCGCCACCAGCCGGCTGGTCTCTGCCAAAAGGGACGTCACGATGCCCGTCTGGAACCCCAGCGAGTGCTCGCGGGTCTTCAGCACCATGACGACCTCTTCCAGTGACGCGTTGCCGGCCCGCTCACCGATGCCGTTGATGGTACATTCGGCCCGCCGAGCGCCGTTCAAGATGGCCGCGACGGTGTTTGCTGTCGCCAGCCCCAGGTCGTTGTGGCAGTGAACGCTGATCAACGCCTTGTCGATATTGCGGACGTGCTGCCGGATGGAGGCGATCAGTCCGCCGAACTCCTGGGGGATGGTGTAGCCCGTCGTGTCCGGGATGTTGACCACGGTCGCGCCGGCGTCGATGACCGCCTCCAGCGTCTCGTAGAGGTACTCGGGATCGGCGCGGCCCGCGTCCTCGGGGGAGTACTCGACCGCGCCGCACAGGGAGCGGGCGTAGGCCACCGCCTCCACGCCCCGCTGCAAGACGTCCCGCCGATTCGAACGCAGCTTGCGCTCGATATGCACGTCCGAGACCGAAAGGACCATATGGATCTGGGGCCGGGCCGCGTCCCTCACCGCCTCCCAGACGGCGTCGATATCCTGGCGCATGGCTCGAGCCAGGGCGGTGATGACCGGCCCCTGGACGGTCCGCGCGATTCGCTGCACGGCTTCAAAGTCCCCGGGCGACGACAGGGGGAAGCCACCCTCGATGACGTCGACCCCCAGCCGCGCCAGCTGGTGGGCGATCTCGAGCTTTTGATCCGGCGTGAGGGAGGCGCCCGGCGACTGCTCGCCATCACGAAGGGTCGTATCGAAGATATACACGCGTTGCATCAATCAGTCCTTCGTTGCCTTGAGCCAGGGCATCATGGCCCGCAGGTCGCGGCCCACGCGCTCGATCAGGTGCTCGCTTTCCCGCTTTCGGGCGGCGTTGAAGGCGGGCCGGCCGGCCTGGTTCTCCAGGATCCAGGTCCGCGCGAATGTCCCGTCCTGGATCTCGTGCAGGATCTGGCGCATCTCGGCCCGTACGGACTGATTAATCAATCTTGGGCCGCTCACGTAGTCCCCGAACTCGGCCGTGTCGCTGATGCTGTAGCGCATGTAGCTCATCCCGCCCTGGTACATCAGGTCGATGATCAGCTTCATCTCGTGCATGCACTCGAAGTAGGCCAGCTCCGGCTGGTAGCCGGCCTCCACCAGCGTCTCGAAGCCGGCTTTGACCAGGGAGGTCAGCCCGCCGCAGAGGACGGCCTGCTCGCCAAACAGATCGGTCTCCGTTTCTTCCTTGAACGTTGTCTCTAGCACGCCGGCCTTGGTGGACCCGATGCCCTTGGCATAGGCCAGGGTGCGCTGGCGCGCCTTGCCGGTGGCATCCTGGTGGACCGCCACCAGCGCCGGCACGCCGATTTTCTCCTGGAACATCCGGCGCACGATGTGGCCGGGGCCCTTGGGCGCCACCATGGACACGTCCACGTCCGGCGCCGGCACGATCTGGCTGAAGTGGATGTTGAACCCGTGGGCGAACATCAGCGCGCTGCCTGGCTTCAGGTGCGACTTGACAGACTGTTCGTAAAGAATTTTTTGCGTCTGGTCCGGCACCAGCAGCATCACCATGCTGCCCAGCTCGACGGCTTTTTCGACCGTTTCGACCCGCAGGTCGTGCTTCTCGGCCTCGGCCCAGGACTTGCTGCCCGCGTAGAGGCCGACCACCACGTCGACACCGTTGTCCTGCAGGTTGAGGGCGTGCGCATGTCCCTGGCTGCCATAGCCGATCACGGCGATCCGCTCGCCAGCCAGTACCTGGAGGTCGGCGTCCTGGTCGTAATAGACCTTGGCCGTCATATGATGCTCATGACCTCGTTCTGTTCTGGGTGCTCGCCGTCGCGCTCGGGCAGGCGTGCCCACTGGGGCACCGCGTGCGGATGGGTCTCATCGACCATCATCGAGACGATTCCCGTGCGGGCGATTCCCTTGACGTCGAAGCCACGCAAGCGCTCGAGCATCTGGTCCAGCTCGTCGCCGGTGCCGTTCACGGCCAGGATGATGACGTCCTCGACCTCGGCCACCACGCGCGCGTTCGGGCCGGCGCGATCCACCAGGGTCCCGCGGCGCTGGGCGGCGTTCTCGATCCGGATCAGCATCAGCTCGCACTCCACACGCTCTTCATCGGTGATATCTCGGACGTCGACGACATCGATCAGCTTGGCCAGCTGCCGGACCGCCTGGTCGGCGGGCGCCGCGCCCACGTTAACCACGATGGTCATGCGCGAGATGTCGTGGTCCAGGGTGGGACCGACCGTCAGGTTCTCGATGTTGAACCCGCGCCGGCGGATGAGCCCCGAGACGCGGTTGAGGACCCCAGGCCGGTTGGCTACCAGCGCCGATAGGACTCGGCCTTCACTCATGCGAACAGCGGCTCCTCGATGAAGTCCTTGAGCTGCTTGCCCAGTGGGATGATCGGGTACACGTTGGCCTCGGGGTCGATGACGAAATCGATCAGCACCGGCCCCTTGTGCGCCATGGCCTTGGCCAGGACATCCCGGGTTTCGGCCACCGTCCGGGCTCGGTAGCCGGGCAGCCCAAAGGCATCGGCCAGCTTGACGAAGTCCGGCATGACCGAGAGGTCGACGGCACTGCGCACGCCGCCGTAGAAGCTGTCCTGGAACTGGCGTACCATCCCCAACGAGGCGTTGTTCAGAATCACGATCTTGACGTCCACGTTGTGCTCGACGGCCGTAGAGAGTTCCTGCATGGTCATCACGAACCCGCCCTCGCCGGTTACGCAAAAGACCGTCTTCTCGGGCCGGGCGAACTTGGCGCCCACGGCGGCCGGGAAGGCGAACCCCATGGTGCCCGAGCCCCCCGAGTTGATGAACAGCCCGGGCCGATCGTAGTTCCACCAGAGCGCCGCCCAGATCTGGTTCTGGCCCACGTCGGCGACCACGATGGCCTCGCTCTTGGCATGCCGGTACATCTCGATCAAGACCTCCTGGGGCTGCAGCCAGCCGTTGGCGATTTTCGCCCGCAGCGGATGCTCCTCGCGCCAGCGGTCGATCTGGAGCAACCAATCGGTCCGGTACGGCTGCTCCGGCAGCTCGCGCTCCAGTGCCTCCAGCGCCTCGCGGGCGTCGGCCACGATCGAGATCTGGGGGCGGACGTTCTTGCCGTGCTCCGAGGGATCAATGTCGATATGAATAAACGTCTCGCAGTTGGGCGCGAACCCGTCCAGCTTGGCGGTAACGCGGTCGTCGACCCGCATCCCGACCATCATCAGGCAGTCGCACTCGATCACGGCGTTGAGGTTCCAGCCGGTGCCCATGAACCCGGTGAGGTGCAGGGCCAGCGGATGCCGGACCGGGAACGCGCCCACCCCCAGCAGGGTGGTCCCCACCGGGATGCCTTGCTTCTCGGCGACCTTCAGCAGCGCCTCCTCGCCGGCGGACAGGAGGACGCCGTGGCCGGCCAGGATGACCGGACGCTTGGCCCGGGTCAGCGCCCGCGCCGCGGCCGCCACGGCGGCGGGGTCCGGCCGGCTGACCGGGTGGTACCAGGGGATCCCGATCGTGTCGGGGAACACCCAGGGGCCCATCTTCTGCTGCAGGTCGCGGGGAAGGTCGATCAGCACCGGACCCGGCCGGCCGGTGCGGGCGACATAAAACGCTTCTTTCACCGTCTTGGCGATGTCCTTGACATCGGTCACCAGGTAGCTGTGCTTGGTGATCGGCATGCTGACCCCGATGACGTCCGATTCCTGGAACGCATCGCGGCCGACCATGGCCGTCGGGACCTGGCCGGTGACGGCGACCAGGGGCACGGAGTCCATGAACGCCGTCGCCAGCCCGGTCGTCAGGTTCAGCGCGCCTGGTCCCGACGTGGCGAAACAGACCCCCACCCGGCGCGACGCGCGGGAGTAGCCGTCGGCCATGTGGGCCGCCCCTTGCTCGTGACGCACCAGGACGTGCTTCAGGTTCGGGAACTCGGGCAGGTGCTGGTAGATCGGGAGGTTGGCCCCGCCCGGGTAGCCAAAGATGGTGTCCACCCCCTCGCGGGCCAGTGCCTCCAGCAGGATCTCGGCCCCGGTTCGCTCCGGGGCTTCGCCTCGAGTCATGCAGCTCCTACCCGTTGAACATCCGCAGAATGTCCTCCGCCACGTCCCGCCCGAAGCGCTCGTGCCCGTCGCGGCTGCCATCGGGGGTCGCCGCCACGGCCGATTGCAGCGCGTCCCGGCACACCTGCGAGACGTCGATCCGGTGGCGCCGCTCCTGCAGCTCGCGGTTCAGCTCGTCGGGGATGTCGATCGTGTACCTGACCATCTCGCGTCCTCCTCTTCGATTCCGGTGCTTGCCGACAAATAAAAAACCTCCCGTCCGCAGGGACGAGAGGCCGCTCCCGTGGTACCACCCTACTTGCGGCCACTCACGGCCGCACTCTTCCGCGTCCCGGTTGCTCAGGGGCTGAGTCGGAGATCGCTTCTGCTGCCGGCTTCCCACCACCCCGGCTCGCTCTGAGCGTCTGTCGATCCCTACTGGTCCCCGTCGCCGCAGCCAGACCGCCAGAGTCCAGCCTAGTCAGGCAGCTGTTGGGCTGCATTGGATGGGTGATACAAAAGGCTTTGGTTCTTCTGGTGCTTTCCGGAACCGGGCCCATCCGGCATACTGGAGCTTCGAGATGGCAGTCACGGTCCGCGACGCGCTTTCCCTGGGCGGACTCCAGCGGGGGGAGGTGCTGGCGGGCGCCTCCGGGCTGGATCGGGAGATCACCTGGGTGAAGGTGCTCGAATCGCCCGAAACGCTCGACTGGCTGGCCCCCGGCGAGCTGCTTTTGACCGTTGCTTTTGCCATCAAGGACGATCGATCCGCCCAGGCGTCGCTGGTCAAAGATCTGGCCCGGGTCGGCTCGTCGGGCCTGGTCATCAAGCCCCAGCGCTACCTGCCCGAGATCCCGGCCGAGATGCTGGGGCAGGCCAACGAGTTCGGGATACCCCTGATTCGGATTCCAGAAGACGTGTCGTACCTGGAGATCATGGCCCCCATCCTGGAGCGGATCATCAACGCCCAGAACGCCCAGCTCCGGCGGTCCATCGAAATTCACCGGCAGTTCACCCACCTGGTCCAGACCGGGGAAGGGGTGGAGGCCATCGTCCGGACCCTCGGGGAACTCGTCGAAAGCTCGGTGAGCCTCGAAGACCCCGCCTTCCACCTGCTGGCCAGCCACAGCGTCCCCGGCCTCACCGACCCGCATCGGCAGGAGACCCTCAAGCAGCACGGGACGCCTCCCGAGGTGCAGCGGGCGTCGCCTATCAAGACGATGTTGCGGGAAGTGGTCGAGGGCCGGGTGGCCCGGGAGGTGCCTGCCTTTCCCGAGTACGGGTTGACCGCTCGGCGCATCATCGCCCCGGTGATGGCCGGCAACGAGCACCTGGCCTACCTGTCGATCATCGGCCATCCCACGCACATGGAGGAGCTGGCCTTGATGGCCATCGAGCACGCAGCCACGGTGCTCTCGCTCGAGCTCATCAAGCAACGGGAAGTCGCCGAGGCGGAAGACCGGGTTCGCGGCGAGCTGGTGGACGACCTGCTGGCGGGCAGCTTCGGCGACGACGCGAACGCGCACCGGCGCGCCCGCTACTTACGCTATGACCTCGCAACGCCGCATTTGCTGCTCGTTGTCGACATCGACCACTTCGCCAAGGTCATCCGCGAGCGCCAGTACGACGAGGACAAGGTCATCCAGGTCAAGCACCGCCTGCTCCAGGTGGTGGTGGCGGCAGCCGGGCGTAAGCATCCGCGCCACCTGGTGGCCGCCCACAGCGACAGCGTGATTCTCTTGGTTCCGGTCGCGGCCGGTTCCGAGGCGCTGGCCGCCGGCGAGGAACTCGCCGCCCGGATCCTGGAGGCGGTGTCTGACTCGGACCTCGGCCTCACCGTCTCAACCGCGATCGGCCGGCTGTGCACGACGCCCTCGGATTTTCGTCCCGCCTTCCAGGAGGCGCAGCGGGCGTTGCACCTCATGGTTCGCTTCGGCAAGAAGGAACAGGTGGTGACCTACGACCGGCTGGGCGTGTATCGACTGCTGGCCCAGGTCGAGGACCGGCAAGGCCTGGAGGCGTTTGCCCACCGCGTACTCGGCCCCCTCGAAGCCTACGACGCCGCCCACGGCACGCCGCTGCTGCATACGCTCGAGGTCTACCTGCAGCGTCACGGCCACCTGCGCCAGTCCGCCCGCGAGCTGCATATTCACCTCAACACGCTCCACTATCGCCTGCGCCGCATCGGCGAGATCACCAAGCT
>DASQAY010000114.1:0-3030 GCA_035635515.1 Candidatus Eiseniibacteriota bacterium
GCCTGATTGGCCTTATCCCGCTCTGCCTGGGTCGCCGCCATCGCGCCGCCGCTGTACAGAAGTACGTACTTCGCCATGTTTCACCTCCCGGGTTCGTCGCTGGCGGACTCTTCAAGCCCGCCACTACCTGTACGACGATCGGTCTCAGGTCGAAATCGACACCCGCTGCCGCGGACACGTGAATCTCCTCCCCCCTTGCGGGGGAGGGTAGGGTAGGGGGTCTCGCGGCGCCTGGACCGTTCTTGAGAAGCCCGATGCCACGCCACGGGAAAGATAGGCTGGTGTCATGCTCTACCTCGCTCAACAGGATCTGAACGGACTCCTCAGCCATTACGGCTACCTCGCCGTCATCGTGCTGATTGCCCTGGAGAGCATGGGCATCCCGCTGCCGGGGGAGACCATGCTGATTACCGCCGCGATCTATGCGGGCTCGACCCACCGGCTGAACATCGGCCTGGTCATCCTGGCGGCGGTGGCGGGCGCCATCCTGGGTGACAACCTCGGGTATTTCATCGGCCGTGAGGGTGGCTATCGGCTGCTCCGCCGGTACGGCCACCGGGTGGGGATCACGGACGCGCGCCTTCGGCTGGGCCAGTATCTGTTTCGCCGCTACGGTGGCCGGGTGGTGTTCTTCGGCCGCTTCGTCGCCATCCTCCGGGCGCTCGCCGCGCTCCTGGCCGGCGTCAACCACATGCCCTGGCCGCGCTTTCTCACCTTCAATGCCGCCGGCGGTTTCTGTTGGGCGATGGTCTATGGCATCGGCGGATACGCCTTCGGACGCGAGCTCGACCGAGTGACCGGCCCCTTCCGCTGGGTCCTGGTGGTCCTGGCGTTGGCTGGGACTATCGGCTTCGTGGTCTTTCTGCGGCGTAACGAGGAGCGTCTCCAAGCCGAGGCGGACCGGGCTCTCCGGGTGGTCCGCGTGGAGCGAGCGTGAGGGCCCGCTGCTGGAAACGCTCGCGGCGGCACGGTACGTCGGCGTGGCCTCCGTGAACGCTGGGCCGAGCCCGCTCCTCAAAGAGGGGTGGACGCTCAACGAGCTGGCTCGCGAGCTGCCGCTGGCCCGCTCTGGTCGCGAGGTCGTGGATCACGCCCTATGGCACGTGACCTGTCAGCGGGCCGAGGTGCTCCGCATCCCGATTGGGCTGGTCTCGGCCGGGCGGGGACAACTCATCCCGTGACGTAGAATACGGCCGGCTTCTGATGAATAATGCTGACGCATGCCATTAGTTGATTGGGTGATCCGTCCCGGCTATGCGGTCGAGGCCGAGGATGGGACGGTGGTGGGGCGGGTGATGGACATAATCCAGGGGCCAGCCCGGTCCATGTTCGTGTCGACGGAGCCCTACCTCCGGGTCACCCAACCGGGTCAGCCCGACCTGTTCATCCCCGACTCTGAGGTCGTCGATGTCAGCGAGGTCAAGAGCGCGGTCTACCTCAAGCGCCGCCCCAGCGAGATCGACGCCCTCGGCTGGACCCGCGACCCGCGACCGAACGGTGCGGTGCGGGCCATTCCCTACGTCCCGCAGGCTCCCGGCGATGGCCGCCAATCCGAGGAAGAGGCGGTCAAGGACTCGATCGAGATCGGCCACCTGGTGACGGTTCCACCGCGACCGAGGGTGGAGCTGGGGACGTGGCAGCCGGGCGAGGCGGCACCGCGGCCCGAGCCGGGCCTTCGGGTTCGCATCGGGGACCGCTTCAAGCCGGGCGATCCTATCCCGGTGGAGGGACAGTACATGTGCACGGTCTGCCGCTTCCGCCGGCACTCGCGGCAGTTCCGAGAGGACAACCCCGATGGGCGGTTCCCGCCGCCTCATCACCCCGGCGCCCTCTGGGAGCTGGAAGACCTGCGTCCTTAGGCTGGCTGCATCGGGTGATGACCCGATGGTGCGACGCCGGTACCAAGTCGCTGGACAAGTCCCGGCAAACCCTTTGTTAGAATCAGCTCGGGTTCATGCTTAGCGACTACTTCCCCTTGCTCATTTTTGTCGCCGTGATCGTGGGGTTCGGGGTTGTCGCGATCGTCGTGCCGGGTTTCATCGGCGGCCACCGCCCCAACGCCGCGGCGGACCTTCCCTACGAGAGCGGGATCGTGCCCCGCGAGGGCGCCCGGCGTCGCTTCTCGGTCAGCTTCTACCTGACCGCCATGCTCTTCATCATCTTCGACGTGGAGGCCATCTTCATCTACCCGTGGGCCGTCATCCTGAAGAGCCTGCGCTGGTTTGGGGTGGCGGAGATGGGGGTCTTCGTGGCCATCCTCCTTGTGGCCCTCATCTATATCTGGGCGAAGGGGGCGCTGGAATGGGGGGATTAGAGCTCCGCACCGAGCCCTTTCGCACCGGCCGGGCCGCCGGCCCGACGCCGCTCAACGCGTTCGGAGACAACCTGGTCACCACCACCATCGACAAGGTCCTCAACTGGGGGCGGGCCAGCTCCATCTGGCCGGCGCTCTTCGGGCTGGCCTGCTGCGCCATCGAGATGATGGGAGCCGGCGGGCCCCGCCACGACATGGCCCGCTTTGGGGCCGAGGTTTTCCGGGCCACGCCCCGGCAGGCCGACCTGATGATCGTGGCCGGTCGCGTCTCGATCAAGATGGGGCCTGTGCTGCGCACGATCTACGACCAGATGCCCGAGCCCAAGTGGGTGATCGCCATGGGGGCCTGCGCCTCCTGCGCCGGGATGTTCAACAACTACGCCATCGTGCAGAGCGTGGACAAGATCGTGCCGGTCGACATCTATGTGCCGGGCTGTCCGCCGCGACCGGAGGCCCTGCTGGATGCCGTCATCAAGCTGCAGCGAAAGATCCGCGGCCAGCCGCTGGTCAAGCGGTAGTCGCGAATGAGCGACAACGGCGGGAGCGCGCTTGCCCAACGGGTGCAAGACCGGTACCCGGGCGCCCTGCAGAACGTGACCGAGTGGCGCGGTGACGTGACCCTGCGCATCGCGCCGGCGGGGATCGTCGAGGTGGCCCGGCTGTTGCGAGACGATCCGGCGCTGGGCTTCGACTACCTCCTCTACGCCACGGCGGTC
>DASQAY010000115.1:0-7981 GCA_035635515.1 Candidatus Eiseniibacteriota bacterium
GCCGCCATCACCAGGATGTGCGCCCGCGCCGTCGCCTCCTGCAGCGCCGCCAGCATCTCGGCGGCCGTCTGCACGGGGACCTCGGTGATCCCTTCCAGGTCGGCGGGCATGGTGGTGACCAGCGTCACCTCGGCCCCCCGCGAGGCGGCCACGGTGGCCAGCGCCCGTCCCATCCGGCCGCTGGAGGCGTTGCCGATGAAGCGCACCGGGTCGATCGGCTCCCGAGTTCCGCCGGCGCTGACGACCACGCGACAGCCCTCCAGGTTATAGGCGCCGCTCAGCACCGCGCGGATTACCGCCACCACCCGCTCGGGGGCGGCCAGGCGGCCCTGGGCCACCCGGCCCGAGGCCAGCCGGCCGACGACGGGCGGGACGATGTAGACGCCGCCCTCTTTGAGGGTCTCCAGGTGGGCCTCGGTCTGCGGGTGGGACAGCATCAGGTCGTGCATCGCGGGCGCCACGACCAGCGGCGCCCGGGTGGCCAGGGCCGTCCCAGTGAGCACGTCGTCCGCGATACCGAGGGCAAGCTTGGCCAGCGTGTTCGCCGTGGCCGGGACGATAGCCAGCACCTCGGCCCAGCCGGCCAGGTCGATATGCGCCTCTCCTCCCCTGCCGTCGGCCAACCAGTCGGACGCCACCGGGTGGCCGGACAGGGCCTCAAACGTCAGGGGTGCGATAAACCGGGTCGCCTCGGGCGTCATCAGCACCCGGACGTCGGCGCCCTCTTCGGTCAGCAAGCGCAGACACTCGATGGCTTTGAAGGCGGCGATGCCGCCCGTGACGCCCAGGGCCACGTGCCGGCCCTCCAGGCGGCTCATGCGCGCTGCCGGCGGCGCTCGTGTTCGGCGGCGATCATGGCCAGGATCTCGCGCGCGCTCTCCTCCACGTCGCGGTTGCAGACCACGTGCTCATAATCCTTGGCCAGACCCAGCTCGACCAGGGCTTCGCGCTGCCGGCGCTCCAGGGCGGCCGGGCTCTCGGTATTCCGCCCCGTGAGGCGCTGCAGCAGCTCCTCGGTGGATGGTGGCGTGATGAAGATGAAGAGCGCGTCGGGCTTGCGCTTCTTGACGAAGGCGGCGCCCTGGACATCGATCTTCAGGATGATGTCCTCGCCCCGGGCCAGCGCCTCCTCGACCCGCTTGCGCGAGGTCCCGTAGTACTGGTCGTACACCTGGGCCCACTCCAGAAACTCTTTGGCCTCGATCAGGCGCTTGAACTCGTCTTCCGCGACGAAGGTGTAGCTCTGGCCGTCGATCTCGCCCGGTCGGGGTGGCCGGGTCGTGTAGGACACCGAGTACTTCAGCTCGGGTGCCAGCTGGAAGAGCCGGCGCAGGATGGTGTCCTTTCCGACACCACTCGGCCCGGAGATCACGATCAGGAGTCCGGGCTCTTTCGGTTGGGGCATGCGCTTACGGAATTGTGCCACCTAGGGCGTCCCAGGCGGCGACGAAGTCGGGCGGCAGGGCGCTTTCGAGGCTGATGGCCTGGCCCGTCCGGGGATGCCGGAATTCGATCTCGGCCGCGTGCAAGGCCGGGCGGGCGATCAGCGGCGATGGCCGCCCGTACACCGGGTCGCCCAGCACCGGATGGTGGAGGTAGGCGAGGTGCACGCGAACCTGGTGGGTGCGGCCCGTGAGCAAGCTGACCTCGAGCAAGGTATGGCCCTGGACCAGCCCCAGCCGGCGAAAGTCAGTGATCGCCTCCCGGCCGCTCGCCACCACGGCCATTCGCTGCCGGTGCCGGGGATCGCGACCGATGGGCGCGTCGATGCGGGCGGCGGCATCGGCCACCTCTCCCACCACGATCGCCCGGTAGCGGCGACGCAGGCTGCGGTCCTGCAGTTGCCCGGCCAGGTCGCGGTGGGCGGCATCGTTGCGGGCGATCACCAGCAGGCCAGAGGTGTCTTTGTCCAAGCGGTGCACGATCCCTGGGCGCTCGACGCCACCGATGGACGACCACTGCGCGCCTCGGGCCAGCAACCCGTGCACCAGCGTGCCGGCCGCATGGCCCGGCCCCGGATGGACCACCAGCCCGGCCGGCTTGTCGATCACCACCAGGTCGTCATCCTCATACAGCACCCGCAGGTCCATGGGTTGGGGCGTGAGCGCGGTCGGCGCGGTGGGCGGCACGTGCCAGGCGAGTTCGTCCCCCGGGTGAAGCCGAGCGCCGGGCCGGGTGGCCACGCCGTTCAGCCGAACGTGACCTTCGCTGATCAGTCGTTGGACCTGGCTGCGGCTCAGCGTGGGCAGCAGGTCGACAAGGTACTGGTCGAGGCGGGCGGCCGGCGCCGCGACACGGGTGGACCCGTCCATCACGGGACGATCGGTGGGCGTCTTCGCAGGAACGACCCCACCACCAGCAGCGCCACGCCGACGGTGATCGACGAGTCGGCCACGTTGAACACCGGCCAGTGCGGGACCTGGATAAAGTCGATCACCGAACCCTGCAGCCCGCGATCGTAGGCGTTCGACACCGCGCCACCGAAGACCATCGCCAGCCCGATCCGGGCGGGCCAGTCGTACCCAGGGATCCGGGGATAGTAGATGAGGATGGCCGCCATCACCAGCAGTGAGACGACCAGGAAGCCGGCCGTGAAATTCTGGAAGAGGCCGAAGGCCGCCCCGCTGTTCCGGAGCACCGTCAGGTAGAGCACGTGGTCGACCAGCGGCCGCGGACCGTACCCGACGCCGTATCGCCGCTCGACCACGATCTTGGTGACCCGGTCCGCGATCACCACCACCCAGGCGATGACCGCCAGCCAGGTATAGCTCCGGAATTTTCCCTTCAACCCGGATCCACCGATCGGACAAAGCAGATTGGGATGCGGGGCGAGATGAGCGGAAGGAGGCGACGAGCACGTGAGGGCGCGCACCCGTCGGTGCGTAACCGAGCGCGCGCAGGAGTCGACGCCCCGATCGCTCGTCCCGCGCCCAAGATGCAAGTTCGACTCGGTGGATTCGGGTTCAGGGTGCGCCCGCCCCGACTTTCACCAGGCCGACCCGCAGCGCCTGGCCTTCGATGGTCAGTGTCTCGATGCAGGCGTTGCCCGGCGCCTCCTGGCGCTCCACCGCCAGGGCCAGCGTCTCGCGGCTGATGTAGTCGCGCCAGCGCTCCAGGACGCCGGCAATCGTGCCGTCCCCCAGATAGAAGAGCCGAACCCGATCTTCCACGGCGAAGCCGCACCGCTTGCGCATGCCCTGGATCCCGCGCACCAGGTCTCGGGCCAGACCCTCCTCCTTGAGCTCAGGCGAGATGGTGGTGTCCAGGCTGACCGCGCCACCCTCCCCCGCATAGTGCGCCGACTTGACGTTCAGCTCTTCCAGGAGGATGGCCTCGAAGTCCGGGGGTAACCGCGGTTCGGCGATGGTGACCGCCTGCAGGGGTTGCCGCACCTTGATGCCGGCCTCGTTCCGGGCCGCGTGCGCGGTCTCCACCAGCCGCCGCAAGCGGGCCATTTCCCGGCGCAGCGACTCGTCGGCGGTGGCGGCGTTGGGGACCGGCCAGTCGGCCATGTGCACGCTTTCCGGCCAGCCCTGGCGCCCGGCCGTCAGGTTCCGGTACATGGTCTCCGAGAGAAATGGCGCAAACGGCGCCAGTAAGCGGACCAGCACTAGCAGCGTCTCCTCCAGCGTTTGGTACGCACTTCGTTTGTCAGCATCCGATTCGGACTTCCAGAACCGACGGCGCGACCGGCGCACATACCACGTGGAGATGTCCAGCGTGAACGCCTCCAGCCGCCGAGAGGCGGTGGTGGGGTCGTAGGCATCGAGGGCACGCTCGACCTCGGTCACGGTAGCGTGCATCTCGGCCAGCAGCCAGCGGTCGAGCAGCGCCCGCTGGGGGATGGGGACCTTGGGCGCGGCCGGATCGTAGCCGTCGAGCCGCGCGTAGTTGGCAAAGAACGCGTACGTGTTCCAGAGGATCAGGAAGAACCGCCGGATAACATCGCGAACCGCCGACGGGTCGAAGCGGTACTCATTGCCGACGGCCACCGCCGAGTAGAAATACCAGCGGGTCGCGTCGGCGCCGTATTCGGCCATGATCGCCATCGGGTCCACGGTGTTGCGGCGTGACTTACTCATCCGCCGTCCGGCCTTGTCCACCACCAGCCCGGTACAGATGACGTTCTTGTATGCCGACCGGTCGAAGAGCATGGTGCCGATGGCCAGCAGGCTGAAGAACCAACCCCGGGTCTGATCCAGGGCCTCGGCGATGAAGTCCGCCGGGAAGCGCTCCTCAAAGACCTGCTTGTTCTCAAACGGATAGTGGAACTGGGCAAACGGCATGGCGCCCGAGTCGAACCAGACATCGATCACGTCTGGGACGCGGCGCATGACCCCGCCGCACTTCTGGCAGGGAAGCGTCACCCGGTCGATGTACGGACGGTGGAGGTCGTCTTTCACGGTGAGCCCCACCTCGGCCACCGACCCGACGCACCGCCGCTCCTGGCACCCCTCACACTCCCAGATCGGCAGCGGGGTGCCCCAGTAACGCCAGCGGGAGAGCGACCAGTCGACCAGGGACTCGAGCCAGTTCCCCATCCGGCCGCCCTTGATGTAGTCGGGGATCCAGTTGACCAGCTCGTTGTTCTGCAGCAGCCGGTCCTTGACCGCGGTGGTTCGGGCGAACCAGGAGGTCAGGGCGTAGTAGAGAAGCGGCGTGTCACAGCGCCAGCAGAACGGATAGGTGTGGCGAATGGTCTCGGCGCGGTACATGAGGCCGCGCTCCTGTAGGTCGGCGATGATCAACGGATCGGCCTTCTTGACGAAAATGCCGGCGAACGGCTCCACCTCGGGGCGGAACTTGCCGGACAGGTCGACGACGTGCCGGACCGGGATTCCCTTTTCCTGGGCGAGGCGGAGATCGTCCACGCCATACGCCGCCGCCGTGTGTACGATCCCGGTCCCGTCCTCCACCGAGACGAAATCGGCATCGACCACGTAAAAGGCGGGCTCCTTGGGAATCAGGTACCGGTAGAGCGGCTGGTAGCGCTTGCCGAGCAGGCTTTTGGCATCGAGCTCGGCCTCGATGGTGTAGTCCCCCTGGAGCACGGACAGGCGGGCCTTGGCCAAGATGTACCGCTCGTCTCCCTGGCGGACCCGAACGTACGGAAACTGGAGTCCCACGGCCAGGGCGACGTTGCCGGGCAGCGTCCAGGGCGTCGTGGTCCAGGCCAGGAAGTAGGTCCTGGGCTCGTCCTCCAGCTCGAACTTGACAAACACGGAGGGGTCTTCGACGTTGTCCTGATACCCCAGGGCCAGCTCGTGGCTGGACAACGGGGTGGCGCAGCGGGGGCAGTAGGGGACGACCTTATAACCCTGATAGATCAGACCCTTGTCCCAGAGCTGCTTCAGACTCCACCAGACTGACTCGATGTAGGTGGAATCGTAAGTGCGGTACGCGTGCTCGAGGTCCACCCAGAAGCCCATCCGCTCGGTCGCCTCGGCCCATTCGTCGATGTACTGGAAGACGCTGGCCCGGCAGAGCTTGTTGAAGGCCTCCACGCCGTAGCGTTCGATGTCCTGCTTCCCGGAGATCTTGAGCTGCTTTTCGACCTCGATCTCAACCGGCAGGCCGTGCGTGTCCCACCCCCCCTTGCGCTCGACATAGAAGCCGCGCATGGTCTTGTAGCGCGGGAAGAGATCCTTCATCGCCCGAGCCAGCACGTGGTGGATGCCGGGCAGCCCGTTGGCCGTCGGCGGCCCTTCGTAGAAGACGTACCGCGGCCCACCTTCCCGCTCCTTCAGGCTTTTGGCGAAGATTCCGTGCTCCTTCCAGTAGGCCAGCACCTTCAGCTCCATCTCGGGAAAGCTGACCGCCGTGGGGACTTCGTCAAACATGGGACTCGAAATGTACCAGTTTGAAAGATGCGCCCAAGAGGCGCATCAGCTCAGTAAGTAGCTCACCAGGTAAAGGGCGAGGATGGCCACCATGGGCGAAAAATCCACGCCCATCGGGCTGGGAACAAGCCGTCGCAGCGGAGCCAGGATAGGTTCCGTGACGTCCACCAGGAAGCGCATGATCGGGTTCGACCAGTCGCGCACAAACCAGGAGGCCATGGCCCGCGCGAAAATCGAGAGGATCCACAGGTAGAGCAGGACGCGCGCGAATTCGTGGAGATAGGTCAAGAGCGTGGTCACGGTGTCCTCATCGGGGGCCGAAAATGGCTCGGCCCAATCGTAGCATCGTGGCCCCTTCCGCAATCGCAGCCGGGTAGTCGTCCGTCATTCCCATCGACAGCTCAGGTAGCGGCCGGCCCAGGCGGTCCTGGAGCTGGTCGCGGAGCACGCGGAGCTGGCGAAAAAAGGGTCGCACCGACTCTTCGTCGGGGCGCAACGGGGCGATGGTCATCAGGCCGCGCAGACGCAGCGTCGGGTATTGACGGATCGCCTCGGCCACCAACAGGACGTCTTTAGGCAGGGCTCCGGTTTTCTGCGGCTCCTCGCCGACATTGACCTCCATCAGGACGTCGAGCGGCATCCCGACCCGCGGTCCCAGGGCGTCCACTACCCGCACGCTGTCGACCGACTGCACCATGGCGAAATGGCCCGGGATGTCCTTCACTTTGTTTCGTTGCAGGTGACCGATCAGGTGCCACTCACATCCCTCGGTCGAAAGTGCCTCGATCTTGGGCACCGCCTCCTGGACGCGGTTCTCGCCGAAGGTACGAAGCCCCAGCGCGATCGCGTCCCGGATCCGCTCCAGGGGAACGGTCTTGGTGACCGCGATCAGCCGGATGGTTTCCGGGTCTCGGCCGGCGCGGGCGGCGGCCGCGGAGATGGCGGCGCGCACGCGGTCGAGGTTCTCGGCCAGCAGGCCGTCGGTCACGGAAGGGCAATCGCCGCCAGGAAGCGGCCGGGGCGCTGTCCGCGGTGCGAGAACCAGCGATCATCCTCGCGGGTACACCATCCGGTCTTCAGGATGTGTCCTCGATCGACGCCCGCGTCCTGCAGCTGGAGCTGGGCCAGGGCCGCCAGGTCGAGGAGGGCTCGCCCGTTTCGCTCCTCGAGGTAGGCGTCGGGCCGGCCGAATCGGAGACCCATCGGCTCAAAGACCTCTGGGCCAACCTCATAACAGGCCCGGCAGATCCCGGGACCGATCAGCACCGATAAATTGGATGCGTCTGTGCCGTAGGCGCTGGACATGGCCCGGACGGTCTCGCTCGCGACGCCGGCCAGGGCTCCCCGCCAGCCCAGGTGGGCGATCGCCACCGCCCCTTTTGCCGGGTCCGTGAAGAGCAACGGGTAGCAGTCGGCGTGGTAGGTGAGGAGGGCCTGGCCGGGGAGGTCCGTTGCCAGGGCATCGGTGTCCAGGACCGACTGCCCCCCCTCCCTGGGTTCCGTCCGCCGAAAGGTACGCACCCGGGCGCCGTGAACCTGGGCCGCCAGCGCCGCCCCACCGAGGTCAAACCCGACGGTCGCCGCAAATGCCTCGCGGCGTCGCATGACGGCCTCAGGGTCCGCCGAGCCATTCAGCCCCATGGAACCCAGCGCCCTGGTTGAGAAACCGTGGCGGGCTGGGAACGACGCAACCAAACGAGAGCCTTCCGTCGTCACACAACAAGACTAGAGGTGGCGCGCAGCCCGCGCCTTGCCGTCCCCCCGACGACCTACGACTTCTTGTCCTTGCTCAGGAGCTGGTCGATCTCCTGCTTGACCTCCTGCAGGTCCATAAACGAGCGATAGACCGACGCAAAGCGGATATAGGCCACATCGTCCAGGCTGCGGAGCTTGTCCATCACCAGCTCGCCGACTTCGCGGGACGCAATCTCGGTCTTGCCCCTGGTGCGGAGCTCGCTCTCGATCTCGTCCACGATCCGTTCCACCGCGCTGGGCGAGATCTCCCGCTTGGTGGTCGCTTTCATCAAGCCGCTGAAGAGTTTCTGTCGATCGAAGTCCTCCCGGCGTCCGTCTTTCTTGATCACGTACAGCGGCACCGTCTCGATTCGTTCGTAGGTCGTGAACCGCTTGGCGCACTCCAG
>DASQAY010000116.1:0-1859 GCA_035635515.1 Candidatus Eiseniibacteriota bacterium
ACCCGCTGGTGGTGCAGCGGATCGTAGAGCCGCATCACCTGGCCCTCGATGTCGATGGCATACGGAATGTAGATCGGTTCGCCTAGCAGCTCGGCGCAGGCCTCGGCAATCGTCGTCTTGCCATTTCCCGGCGCCCCGTACAGGAACAGCGGCGCCCGGGCGTTAACCGGTGGCCCGAGCTGCACGAGCAGGTCGGGGCTGAGCGTCAGGTGCTGGAGGGCGCGAGTCAGCCAGGCTGCGGTCACATCCGCCTGGCTCACCTGGGCACGGACGGACACCTCGTACTGGGCGAAGGGAACCGGTGCGGGGCCGATGTAGTGATCGCGGGCCAGGACGTCGCGAGCCCGCAGCCGGCCGGGATCGCTGATCAGGTAGCCGAGCGACTCCCCGAAGTCGTGGCTCATCGCCGGGCCCGCCATCCGGCCGATGGTCTGCACCCAGCCCTGCTCGACCAGGCTCTGGATGGCCGGGGTCACCGTCTGGTACGGCAGGCAGGTGGCGGCCGCCCAGTCCTTGGCTGACAGCGGCGACTTGAAGTAGATGTGCTTTAAGAGAAGGTCGGCCAGGCGCGCCACTGGCAGCCCAGAATCCTCGATCCGGGCTGGCGCAATAGGCACAAATTCCGGGGTCGTGGCGTGTGGCGCAGGCTGAATTGCCATAGACAGGAGATCCGCCGAGGCGGCTCTCCAGAGCAACCTGCCGCCGCCGGAGTTTCTTGCTGGCCTGAACTCAGGCTTCGAGGGCCGGGCGGGTCCCGAAATAGCGTTCGACGCTCAGTCCGTGGCGCTCCAGCTCCGCCCGAGCCAGCGGCTCGAAGCGGCGGAGGTACCAATCCTCGGCGGGGTTTCTCGAGTACTCCAGGAGGCGGTTATACGGCAGGGTGTAGATGGCTCGGCCGGCCAGGATCTCCAGCATCTGAAGCTCCAGCTCGGGACGGGCGAGGGCCCGTCGAAGGGTCACATGCACGCCCCGCATGTCAGAGATCAGGCGCGCCCGCCGCGGCGCGTAGATCATCACGGCAAAGATCAGGGGGATGGCCGTCACCATGATCGCCAGGATCAGGGCCAGCAGGTGGATGCCGCGGGAACCGGTCTGGCCGGCAGAGATCAGCGAATCGCCGGAATGGACCTTCAGCGCCTCCGCCGTGCGATGCAGGAAGTCGGACAGGTAGGGGACGCCGTTGGGGATCCCCTGGTTGAACGACGCGATCCAGCTGTCGAAGGTCTTGCCCGCATTGATCACACCCTGGGCCAGAGCGTCCAGCTGGAGGACGAGGTTGTTCACCCACAGGCCGGCCTTCACACAGAGGTAGATCCAGGCCAGCATCAGCAGGTCGGCAAGCATCCAGGCGAAGCGGCGACCGTAAAGGTCGGGGTACAGGCGCATGGTTCACCCCTTGAGGTATGGAACTAGAACGTCAATGACGGGGCTAGCCTAGCGCGGTTCGGCTAAAGCGCTTCTAGGTACTCGATCACCTGGCGGGTGAGCTGGGTCGGCGTGGAGGCCCCCGAGGTGACGCCCACGCGCTGTTTGCCCTGCAGCCATTCGGGCTTGATGTCTTTGGCCGTATCCACCAGGTAGGCCGGCTTGTGGGCGAGCTCTTTGACCACCTGGACCAATCGCTTCGAGTTGGAGCTGCGCTCGCTGCCGACCACGATCACCACGTCGCATTCCTTGGCGGCTTCGACCGCGGCTTCCTGGCGGTCCTGGGTCGCGCGGCAAATCTCGTTGTAGGCCTCGGTCTGCGGGTACTTGTCACGGACGCGCTTGATCATGGCAGCCGTGTCCCAGATGCTCAAGGTGGTCTGGCAGGTGACCGCGATCTTCTCGTTCTTGATGTCGAGCGCGTCGACGTCCTC
>DASQAY010000117.1:0-5433 GCA_035635515.1 Candidatus Eiseniibacteriota bacterium
CGGAATGCTTCTGCCATCGCTTGCGGGCTGCAGTTCGACGAGCAAACTGCGGAATTCGCCGCCAGTCAGCCAAATCACGGGGGGCGTGTGCGACAACGTCGATGCACTGTCGCACTTGCTATCTGACTTCCTAAGCTCATACAACGCAGGGCAACCTCAGCTTGTAGACCGATTCTTTGCGCCGGTACCTGCCTTCCGGTGGTATTCGGAGCCTCCGATGCGCCTCGGCGAAGCCGCCTACGCGCGTGACACGCTGGAAGGCTATTTGGCAAGACGCCATGCGGAAGGGGATCATTTGACACTCGTCAGCGTCAAGCTAAGCGGAACGAGGCTCGGAGTCGGGAACTTCGGCTTTGTCGTGAGGCGCAGTGCAACGGAGCTCTCTTCTAAGGGGGCGGTCCAGTGTGCGGATCATCTGTTCGTAGTGTGGTCGTTGGGTCCGAATCCTGGCCCATGAGGGTTAACGCTTCTGGGGTCGGGGCGAGCGAGCCCGCAACGGATCTCCGTCGCAAAACGAGCCCACCGCTGGCTTCGACCCTTCTACTCTCCCATGATCTAGGCAACGCGGTGGGGGAACTGGTAAATGGGCGCTCCCGGTTGCGCCCCTTTAGGCGTGGTCGGCGCGGGCCTAAGCCGAACGCTGCAGGCTAGGTAGTTTCGAGGGCGAAAGCCCGGTGAAGCGCCTGCACCGCGTCCTTGACCCGGTCGGCGTCGATGATGCAGGTAATGCGGATTTCAGACGTCGAGATCATCTCGATGTTGATACCGGCCTCCGACAGCGTCCGGAACATGGTGGCGGCCACGCCGGGCTGCTGATTGATCCCGCTGCCGATGAGGGCGACCTTGGCCAGCCCACGACGCTGCTCGACGGTGCGGGCGCCCATCGACTTCGCGACCCCGTCCACGATCTGCTGCGCGCGCTTGGCGTCCGCCGCCGGGACGGTAAATGACATGTCCGTAATGCCCTCGTGGCTAGCCGTCTGCACGATCACGTCGGCGGCGATGTCGGCTTCGGCTAGCGGGACGAAGATGGCGGCCGCGATCCCCGGTCGGTCGGGGACCCCGACGATCGAGACGCGCGCCACCTGCTCCTGGTGCGCCACGCCCCGGACCCGATTGCGCTGTTCCACGATGTGCTCCTCGGCACACACGATGGTACCCGGTCCTTCGTCGAACGCGGACCGGATATGGAGCTCCATCCCGTAGGCCGCCGCAATCTCCACGGAACGGGGGTGCATGACCCGCGCCCCCGCGCTGGCCATCTCCAGCATCTCCCCATAGGCGATCCGCGGCAGCGGCCGGGCCTCGGGGACCAGGCGCGGGTCTGCCGTGTAGATCCCCTGCACGTCGGTGTAGATCTCGCACGCCTGGGCGTGCAGGCCGACCGCCAGCGCCACGGCGCTCGTGTCCGAGCCGCCCCGCCCCAGGGTGGTGACTTCCATCTCGTCCCCAATGCCTTGGAAACCCGCCACCACCACCACTCGGCCACGGGCTAGCTCGCGTTCGATCCGCTCCGGCGCCAGCCCGGTGATGCGGGCCCGCGCGTGGCGGCGGTCGGTCTGGATGCCGGCCTGAAACCCGAGCAGGGAGACCGCCGGGACGCCCAGCTCCGTCAGGGCCATCGACATCAGCGGGGCCGAGACGCCCTCGCCGGTTGAGAGCAGCAGGTCGAGCTCGCGCGGGTCTGGCTCGCGGGCTACCTGGCCGGCCAGGCTAAGCAACTGGTCCGTCGTATCGCCCATGGCGCTGACCACAGCCACCACGGCTTCGCCGTTCCGGTGCCGCTCCGCGATCCGTTGCGCGGCCCGCTTGATATCGGCGGCGGTCCCCAACGAGGTGCCGCCGTACTTCTGGACCAGAATCGGTCTGGGTGATCCCTCAGGCAGGACCGCCAAGGAACCCCTCCCGGCTCAGCCACTCGGCCAGGAGCACGGCCCCCTTGCCGGCGCCCAGCTTGGTGTTGTGCGAGAGGACGACATACTTCACGCCCCCCAGCGCCTCGTCCGTGCGCAGCCGCCCCACGGTTACGGTCATGCCGCCACCGGCGTCTCGGTCGCGGCGGGGCTGCGGCCTGAAGGGATCGCGCACCACCTGGAGCAACCGCTCCGGCGCGCTGGGGAGACCGGCCAGGCCCTCGGGCGTGAACTCGGCCATGGCCTTAAAGGCGGCCTCCGCGTCGGCCGGACGCTCGGTGGCGACAAAGACCGCTTCCGTATGCCCGTCCTGGACGTTGACGCGGGTGCAGGTGCAGGTGAGGGCCACGGGCGCCGGGGTGAACCGATCCTCCCAGCACCCTAGGATCTTGCGCGTCTCGCGGACGACTTTCTCTTCTTCTCCGGGAATGAACGGCACCACGTTGTCGATCACGTCCAGGGCCAGCACCCCGTCGGCGCGGCCGGCGCCGGAGACCGCCTGCATTGAGGTCATCGCCACCAGCCGCAGGCCGAAGCGATCCTGGAGCGGCTTCAACGAAATGGCCAGCCCGCTGGTGGTGCAGTTCGGGATGGGCGCGATGAACCCGCGCCAGCCGCGCTGCCGGCGTTGGGTGGGGATGACCCCGGCATGGGCGTTGTTGATCCCGGGCAGCAGCAGCGGCACGTCGGCCTCATCGCGAAACGCCGACGCCGTGCTGATCACCGGCAGGCGCGCCGCCAGCCTGGGCTCCCACTCGAGGGCTGCCTCGCGGTCCACGGCCGAAAAGACCAGGTCGATGTCCGCGTCAACAAGGTCGGCCGCGGCACCCATCACCAACGATTCCACGGACGGATCGGCCGAGCCCTCGGCAAACCAGCGGCTGGCGCCGTCCGAGCCGCGCAGCGCCTCACCGTAGGACTTCCCCGCGGATCGTTCTGAGGCGGCCAGGGCCGTGACCACGAACCACGGGTGGCCTTGCAACGCCGCCACCACCTGCTGGCCCGCCAGTCCGGTGGCGCCCAGCACGCCGGTCCGAAGTTTTTTCACGACTTCAGACCAGGGCCCCCGCCAGGGCCAGCTCCGCGTCGGCGGCGTGGGCCCGGGACAGGTGCAGCCGCCGGCCTTCGTGGAAGGAAAACAGCTCCGGGGTCTTGAGTCCGCTCCCGGTGATGCACAGGACCACCGTCTCCTCGGGCTCCATCCGGCCTTCGGCGCAAAGCCGCTGCAGGCCGGCTACCGCCACCCCGCCGGCGGTCTCGGCCAGGATGCCCTCGGTCTCGGCCAGCAGGGCCATGCCCGCCAGGATCTCGAGATCGGGAGCCGCGGTCGCCCACCCCCCCGATTGGCGCACGGCCCGGATGGCGTAGCGGCCGTCGGCCGGGTTGCCGATCGCCAGCGACTTGGCGATTGTCTGTGGTCTTACCGGCGTCACGTGGTCGGCGCCCTCCCGGATGGCCGTGCTGATGGGCGCGCAGCCCTGGGCCTGGGCGGCGTGGATCCGGGTGGTCGTCCCATCCAGGAGGCCCACCGAGACCAGTTCGTCGAGGGCCTTGGCCGTCTTGGCCAGCAGGGAGCCGGCGGCCACCGGCACCACGATATGGTCAGGGGCCTGCCAGCCAAGCTGCTCCACAACCTCGAAGAGTAGCGTCTTGCTGCCTTCGGAGTAGAAGGGACGCAAGTTCACGTTGACGATCCCCCAGCTATGTTGATCCGCCAGCTCGGCGCACAGCCGGTTCACGTCGTCGTAAGTCCCGTCGACTTCCACCACGGTGGCGCCGTAGGCCTCGGCGGCGCCGACTTTCCCCCGCTCGAGATCCGATGGGATGAAGACCAGCGCCCGCAACCCGGCCCTGGCGGCGTAGGCGGCCACCGAGCCAGCCAGGTTGCCGGTCGATGAACAGGACAGCGTCTCGAAGCCGTGGGCCAGCGCGAAGGCCGTCGCCACCGCCACGTTCCGGTCTTTGAACGATCCGGTCGGATTCAGCGTGTCGTTCTTGATGTAGAGGTTCCGCAGGCCCAGCTCGCGGCCGAGGTTGCGAGCCTGCGACAGGGGAGTGAACCCCGTCCCCAGGTCGCCATTGACGGCGCTGGCCGGCAGCAGGTCGGCGTACCGCCAGATGGTCGATGGCCCGGCCGCGATCGATGCCGGGCTCAGCCGGCCGCGCAAGGCGGCGTAGTCGTAGATCACCTCCAGCGGACCGAAGCAATATTCGCAGACAAAAGCCGGCTCCAGCGGGCGCGTTCGTCCGCACTCCCGGCAGCGAAGTTCTCTGACGCTCATCCCAACTCCTTAGACAATTAGTTCTTGAAAAACAAAACGGCCCCTGCGGTGAGGGGCCGGGAAATCCGATGATCGCGTCATCTTTCAGACCTGGAGGTCTGACGGATTTTCCACCTTGTCGTGTCCGACAGGTTGGCAGGCGTCATAGGGCCGGCCCCTCAGCCACTCTTGATAAGGCGATATTTACTTGTAGCTCGAACCCTACCAGCCCCTGAGGTGGCTCGTCAAATCGGGTTCTGAGCCGGCGTCATTCGCGGCATCCCTCCATAGACCGGCGTGCACCAGTGGCGGTAGCGCGGATCCGACCCGCGCACGGCGGCGAAATAGGCGTCCTGCAGGTCCAGCGTGGTCTTTCCCGGGGCGCCCGACCCGACCGCCCGGCCATCGATCTCGACCACTGGGGCTACCTGGACACCGGTCCCGCAGAGGAAGATCTCATCGGCCTGGTAGGTTTCGGTCCGGTCGATGGTCCGCTCCACGAGGGGGAGGCCGCGGTCGCGGGCCAGCTCCATTACGGCGGCGCGGGTGATCCCCACCAGGATGTCGTCGCTGACCGGCGGGGTCACCAGGGTGCCGTTTTGCACCAGGAAAACGTTGGCGGCGCTGGCCTCGGCGATGTGCCCGTCCTCGGTGAGCATCAGGCAGTCGTCGTAGCCGGCGCTGACGGCGTCGTCCACCGCCAAAGCCGTATTGACGTACGCGCCGGTGACCTTGCCGCGGGCCGGGATGCTGTTGTCCCCGATCCGCCGCCAAGAAGAAATCGTCAAACGCAGCCCGTCGGTCCGGGCGTAATCGCCCATGGGCACGGCGAAGATCGCGAGCGCATCGCTCGAGCTGTGCAGGTCGACCTTGATGATCGGAGACGCCTTGTAGGCGATCGGCCGGATGTACACATCGCCGCGGTGGCCGTCCCGCCGCAGGATGTCGCACGTGATCTGGCCCAGCTCGTCGACGGTTTCGCGCAGGTGCATCTTCAACAGCTGGGTCGACCGGAGGAATCGCCGGTAGTGCTCGGGCAGCTTGAGCAGGTAGAGCTCCTCACGGTCCTCGTTCCAGTAGGCCCGGATCCCCTCAAAGCACGCGGTCCCGTAGTTCAAGGCATGCGTCGCGACGCTGACCGTGGCCTCGGCGAACGGCACGATCCGTCCCTGGAAGTAGACCGAGCCGCCCGCAACGTGGGTGGTCGGCGGGGGGGCCGTGCGCGGCGACGGAAGCGGTTCGACCGCCACGGCAGTCAG
>DASQAY010000118.1:0-3317 GCA_035635515.1 Candidatus Eiseniibacteriota bacterium
GTCCCCCGCGGCCAGGCGCTGGGCGTGACCCAGTCGATGCCGACCGATGACCGCCACAATCTCTCCGCGGAATACCTGGAGGCGCGCATCGCCATGGCGCTGGGCGGCCGGGCCGCCGAAGAGCTCGGCCTGGGCAGCATCACCACCGGCGCCCAGAACGACCTCGAAACGGCGACCGAGCTGGCCCGCCGGATGGTGGTCAGCTGGGGCATGAGCCCCCGGATGGGTCTGTTCTCCTATGACGACTCGCCCCAGGCCGTCTTCCTGGGGCGGGAGCTGGCCGGCAATCCGCACATCAGCCAGCGGACGGCGGCCATCGTCGACGAGGAAGTGACCCGCATCCTGAACGAGGGATTCGAAAAGGCCAAGAGCATCCTGCAGGCCAACCGGTCGAAGCTGGATGTGCTGGCCGAAGCGTTGCTCAAGGACGAGGTGCTGGACGAGGACCAGATCGCGCGGCTGATCGGGCCGCGGGCCCTGGAGGGCGGCGCGCTGGCGCCGCCGCGCCCCTTCCGGCGAGCGGTCGGGACGGCGACCCTGGCCTCAGAGCCGGATCCCAAGGCGGAGGTTTAACCCACACCGCCCCGGGGAACCGCATCTATAGACAGCCCGGCGGCTTGACGTCGCCGGGGAAGCGCAGTAGCTTCCGGGGGACACCATGATTGAACTCAAACCCGAATCCGCGGCGCCGGCCCCACGCAGGATCCCGCTCGTCCCCCTGCGCGACGACGTGGCGGTTTTCCCCAAGCTGATCGTGCCCCTCTCGGTGGGCCGGCGCACCTCGATCGCCGCCATCAGCACCGCCATGGAGGGCGACAAGCAGGTCCTGCTGGTAGCCCAGAAGGACCCGCAGGTGGACGACACCACCGAAAACGACCTGTACAGCACCGGCGTGATCGCCGAGATCAACGGCATGCGCCAGACCCCGGCCGGGATCCAGATGCTGGTGGCGGGAGTGCAGCGGGCGCGGATCATCGGATTCGTCCAGTTCAAGCCCTACATCGCGGTGGAGATCGAGCCGATCCAGGACCACGTCACGCCGGGGCTCGAGCTGGAAGCCCATATGCGCTCCGTCAAGAGCCTGTACGAACGCTACGTCGAGGCCGGGGCGGCCATCGCCCCCGAAGTGGCGGCCACGGTGGCCAAGACCGATGATCCGGTCTACCTGGCGGACCTGGTGGCGGCCGCGCCCGATCACACGCTGGAGCAAAAGCAGCACATGCTGGAGACTCCCAACGTGGTCGAGCGGCTCAAGCTGCTGGCCGTGTTCCTGGGCAAGCAGATCGAGATCCTGGACCTCAAGTCGAAGATCCAGAACGAAGTGCAGAGCACCATCGGCAAGCTGCAGCGCGAGCAGATCCTGCGCGAACAGCTGAAGGCCATCCGCAAAGAGCTGGGCGAGGACGAGGAAGGCGCCGAGCTGAATCAGTTGCGCGAGAAGATCGAGAAGTCGGGCATGCCCGAGGCCGTTCGGGAACGCGCGCTGAAGGAGGTCGACCGGATGCAATCCATCCCGGCCGCCTCGCCCGAAGTGGGGATCATCCGCACCTATGTCGACTGGCTGGTGGCCCTGCCCTGGGGACCGCCCGAAGCCGAGACCTGGGATATCAAGACGGCCGCCCAGGTCCTGGACGAAGACCACTACGGCGTCGAGAAAATCAAGGAACGGATCCTCGAGTACATGGCCGTCCGGCAGCGCTCCCAAACGCTGCGCTCGCCCATCCTTTGTTTCGTGGGGCCGCCCGGCGTCGGGAAGACGAGTCTGGGCAAATCCATTGCCCGGGCGCTGGGCCGCAAGTTCGTGCGGCTGTCGCTCGGCGGGATCCACGATGAGGCCGAGATCCGCGGCCACCGGCGGACCTACATTGGCGCGCTGCCGGGCCGGATTCTGCAGCAGATGAAGAACGCCGGCACCCGCAACCCGGTCTTCATGCTCGACGAGATCGACAAGGTCGGCGCCGACTGGCGGGGCGACCCGTCCTCCGCCCTGCTGGAGGTGCTCGACCCGGAGCAGAACAGCACCTTCAGCGACCACTACCTGGAGGTCCCCTATGACCTGTCCCAGGTGCTGTTCATCACCACCGGCAACGTGGTGGACACCATCATCCCGCCGCTGCGCGACCGAATGGAGATCATCCGGCTGCCCGGCTACACCGAAGAGGAGAAGCTCCATATCGCCCAGAAGTACCTCCTCCCCCGCCAGCTGCGCGAGCATGGGCTGACGCCGGACAATCTGGAACTGCCGGCCGAGACCCTCCGGGCCCTGATCCGTGAATACACGCACGAGGCAGGAGTCCGGAGCCTGGAGCGGGAGATCGCCAACATCTGCCGGAAGATTCCGCGTCGGATCGTGGAAGGGCAGACCGAAAAGGTGGTGGTGGCGCCCGCCGAGCTGGGGGGCTACCTGGGCCCCACCCGATTTGAATTCGGCATCGCCGAGGCAGAGGACCATGTGGGCGCAGCCACCGGCGTCGCGGTCAATGAGTATGGCGGCGACGTGATGACGGTGGAGGCCATCGTGATGGAAGGCAAGGGGGACTTTGTCCTGACCGGCCAGATCGGCAAGGTCATGGAGGAGTCGGCGCGGGCGGCCCTCAGCTACGCCCGGGCCCAGGCCTCCGAGATCGGGGTGCGGCCGGGCTTCTTCGATCACCACTTCCTGCACATCCACGTGCCGGCCGGCGCCATCCCCAAGGACGGGCCGTCCGCAGGGATCACCATGGCCACCGCCATCGTCTCCGCCCTGACCGAACGCCCGGTGCGCCGCGACGTCGCCATGACCGGGGAGATCACCCTGCGCGGTAAGGTGCTGCCCATCGGCGGCCTGAAGGAAAAGATGCTGGCCGCCCACCGCGCCGGCATCAAGACGTTCATCCTGCCGGAACAAAACCGCAAGGACTTGCCCGAGGTGCCGGACGAGGTCAAGCAGGCGATGGAACTGGTGATGGTCAGGCACGTCGACCAGGTGCTGGAGCGGGCTCTGCTGCCAGCTTCACCCAAGGCGGCCACCCAGGCCATCGGCTACCGGACGCCGCCGGCCGTCCCGCCGCCGGCCGTCCCGCCGTCGGCCGTCCCGCCGCCGGCTCCAGGCACCGTCAATCGCCTGGGTTAGACCTACCGTCTTCCTCGGAACGGCCCTCCTGCTGAGCGGGTGCGCCCTGCAGCGCGACATCGCGACCGTCACGCCCAATGGCGCGGTCGGGGCGCCGGCGCCCGCCCTCTCGGGGCAGGCGCTGGATGGCTCGGCGCTGCACGTCAGCCTCAGCGGAACCCGCACGGTCATCGTGTTCTGGGCCGCCTGGTGCGGGCCCTGCCGC
>DASQAY010000119.1:0-3819 GCA_035635515.1 Candidatus Eiseniibacteriota bacterium
CGACTCGTGCTCTCCGACTCGGCCTGCGTGACGCGGTTCCTGGCCTACCCGCGCATGCCTCGCCGCGACCTCGAGCGGTCGCTTCGCCTTGAGTCGGCTCGCGAGTTGCCAATGAACCCGGCCAGCGCCTACCTCGGTTGGGAGACCGTCGAGGCCGACGGGGGCCAGCACCGAGTCTTCCTGGTTGGGGCCTGGCGCGACATCGTGGACGGCTATCTCCAGGCGGTGGAAGGCCTGGGCCGGCCAAAGATCATCGAGCCCCGATCGGTTGCACTGGCTCGGGCAGTTGGGCTTCCCGATGCGGTAGTGATGGATTGGACTGGCGAGCGTGTCCAGGTGGTCGTGGTCGAGGGCTACCGAGTGACGTTCTCCACCAGCAGGACTATCCCCTCCTCTGTTACCGATTCGACGGCACGCCTTGCCCCCTTTCTTGCGGGTCTTATCCCGAAACCATCGGGGCGGCGCGGTCTGCTCCCAGGCCGGCTGGTCATGTTGGGGGAGCTTTACGGGAGGAGCGACCTGGCGGCGGAGTTGATCCGGATGAGTGGCCAACCCTTCCAGGCGATCCTCGATTGGCGACCCGCGGATCCCTTCGGCAGGTTTGCCGCTGCCAGCCAGGCTGCCACCATCGGTGCCCTGATGCGCGATCAATCGGGAGCCCAGGTGGCGGGAGACTTCCCCGGGGTCAACCTGCTCATCGAGCGGAACCGGATCATGCGGCCGCAGCCGGCCGTTCGGGCCCGGTTCGTGATTGCGCTGGTGGTCGCGGCCTTGATGCTGGCCGTGGTAGTGGGGATCCAGATTGGAACGCTTGCCGGTGCGAAGTAAACACGGTGGGGGGTGCTGAAACAAGGGTGAATGACGCGACCCGGAATCGATCAGAAGATCAATGGAAGGAGGACGGAGGGATGATCACTCGACTTACTCGCGCGACCCGCAAACGACGGCGTCAACAGGGCGGCTTTACGCTCATCGAGCTGCTGGTGGTGATCACGATCCTGGGTATCTTGGCTGCCATCGTCTCGGTCAGCTTGCTTGGGATCACGGCGACCGCCCGCAGAAACGCCCTGCTGGCCGAGAAGCAGACCGTGCAGACGGCCTTCGACGCCATGCTCCATGACCAGCACGTCGACTCAACAACGCTGACTGCGGCTGGGTGTGACGGCAGCTTTACGCCAGACATGACGCATTTCCCAAAGAAGGGCGCCGTATATGCGCCTCCAGACGCGAACTTTGTTGGACAAGTCACGGTGCTCTCCACGCATTACCTTCGGCAGACGCACACGACGGACGCTGAGTACGCCTGCGACGCCGACGGCAATATCTTGCAAAGGGAAGTGACGCGACCTACGCCTACGCCTACGCCGTCTTGATCTCGTCCGGATAAAGCGATCGTCCGCGGGCCTCGTCAATCGTGACGAGGCCCCGCTGGACCAAGTCGCTCAATGAGCGCTCCAGCGTCTGCATCCCGTCGCGCAGGCTCGTTTGCAGCACGTTGCGGATCTGGTTGCTCTTGCCGTCCTTCACCAGGTTCTTCACCGCGGTCGACGCGACCAGGATCTCGAAAGCCGCTACCCGCCCGCCGTGGGTCCCGGGCAGCAGCTGCTGGTAGATCACACCGGCCAGGCTGTTGGCCAGCTCCGCGCGGACCTGCTGCTGGGCCTCAGTGGGGAACACGTCGACGATCCGGTCGACGGCCTGGGCGCTGTCATTGGTGTGCAGCGTGGCCAGAACCAGGTGCCCGGTCTCGGCGATCGTGATCGCCGAGGCGATGGTGTCGTAGTCGCGCATCTCCCCGATCAGGACCACATCCGGGTCTTCCCGGAAAACGGACTTGAGTGCTGCGGCGAACGAGGTGGCATCCCGGCCGACCTCGCGCTGCTCCACCAGTGCCTGGGTGTTGGTGTAGACGTACTCGATCGGGTCTTCGATGGTGATGATGTGGCAGGCGCGGCGCTGATTGATGGATTCGATCATCGCGGCCAGCGTGGTCGACTTCCCGGATCCGGTGGGGCCGGTGACCAAGACCAATCCCCGTGGCAGTTGCACGAACTGCTCGACGATCTCGGGCAGACCGAGATCGGCAAAGGTCGGGATCTCCCGGGGCAGCAGCCGGAGTGCAATCGAGATGGCGCTGCGTTGGTAGAAGGCGTTCGCCCGCAGCCGCACTCCATCCCGCCAGGCGAATGCGAAGTCGAGCTGCCGGTCGGTCTCCATGGTCTGCAGCTGGGCCGGCGTGGCCAGTTCAGTGAGGGCCAGCCGCGTCTGGTCGGGCGTCAGGGCTGGCACCTCCAAGCGCACCAGCGCCCCGTCCACTCGGATCATGGGCTCGGCGCCCGCCTGGAGCAGCAGGTCGGAACCGCCCCGCTGGACAAGCGTGTCCAGAAAGGGCTCGATCCGCTTCATGAACCTCCACAGGATAGCGGTCGGTAGGGGACGGCTCCCGCCAACATGGGAGGAGACGTCGGCTAGCTGGCTTTTCGGCTGAGTGCTGTATTCCGGGCGAGGAGGCGGAGGAGCGCCTGAACGGCGGGGCGGTAGAGGTGCGTGCCGCTTTCCTTGCGCAGGATGCGGACCGCCTCGGCCAGTGGGTACGCCTTGCGATAGGGCCGGTCGGTAACCAGCACGTCGTAGGTGTCAGCCACGGCGATGATGCGGGCCTCCAGCGGGATCTGGACGCCGTGCAGGCCCCTGGGGTAACCGCCGCCGTCCATGCGCTCATGGTGGGCGTGCACGATCTCCGCCTCCCGGCGCAGCTTGGCCGCCCGTCCCAGGATCTCCACCCCTATCCCGGGGTGCCGGCGGACCAATCCCCATTCCTCGTCGTTCAGGGGGCCCGGCTTCCCCAGGACGGCATCCGGGATGGCCACCTTGCCCACGTCGTGCAGCAGGCCGGAGCGGGCCAGGACGCGCAGGATGGCGCCCGCCAGCCGCATCTCGCGCCCGATGGCCACGGCCAGCTCCGCCACCCGCAGGTTGTGGCGGGTGGTGTCTTCGTCCTTGATTTCGATCGCAGCCAGCAGGGCGGCAATGGTCTGGGCATTCTGGGTTCCCGATCCGACATCGACTTCCATGGCCAGGGTGGCCCGCAGGACCTCTCGCACCGATCGGCCCCGCGCCTGCTCGGCGGCAAGCTGCCTAAGCGCCAGGGCCATGCTGGCCACCAGCAGCATCTGGGACTCCGACGGCCGCCCGGGCCGAGCGGACTTACTCCGGAGGTTGATCGGGGCCTTGCGTCGCACCCGTGACGGGGGGGCGAGGCTCGGTGTCGCTGGTGGCGCGGAAAACGCCCCACTCCTGCAGCGTGCGCGCGAGCATCTCGGGAGTCGTCCGGTACGCGGCCGCCAACCGGTCGAGATCGTCGGCGCGGAAGGTGATCACGTCGGGGTTGAAGTCCGACCGCTGCTGCTGCAGCTCCAGCACGTGCCGGGCCAGGATAGCGCTCTGCTTCGTGGGCAGCGCCCGCAGCCGCTGGAGATCGAGCACCAGCCTGGGCGGAAGCGGCGGTTCGGGCGGTGTCTCGCCCTCCTCTGGGAGCAGCTGGCTGACCGGGACGTTGTAGAGGGTCGCGATTTGATGGAGCCGGGTGACCGAGACGTTGCGGTCACCCCGCTCATAGGCGGCCAGGAGCGACCCTTTGAGCGCCTTACTCGACAGCATTTCGATCTGTAGCAGCGTCAGCCCGCGGAGCCGGCGCAGATTACGTAGTCGAGCCCCCACCCGCCGTGGATAGTCGTCCATTAGCCCCCTTGTGAACGATCGTACGGCATTATTGACGCGGCTGCCAGCCACTGTCAAGTACCACTTACCCCATTCTAT
>DASQAY010000120.1:0-1929 GCA_035635515.1 Candidatus Eiseniibacteriota bacterium
CGCCCGGCGTCGGGATGAACGTTGACATCCCGGGAGGACGGATGCTACAACGGCAGACGGTACTGGAACCGTTCCCGGCGAAGGAGGTCCGCCCATGGTGACGCTGTCTCGCTTCCAGCTCTGGCGCGGGCGCAACGCTCCGCCCGTCGAACGGCGGGAGCTCCGCGCCGGCCGGCTGACGGCCCTGCTCGAAGAAGGCGACCTGCGCTACATCCGGGTGGACGGGGTGGAGGTCGTGCGCCGCATCTACGTGGCGGTGCGCGACGAGGTCTGGAACACCATCCCGGCCTCGTACTCGGACGTGACCTACGACATTGCTCCCGATCATTTCACCGTCCGCCTGCGTGCCCACCATCAGTACCAAAGCATCGACGTCGACTGGGACGGCACCATCACCGGGAATGCCGATGGCACCATCCGGTACGCCATGGATGCGGTGGCCAACGGCGCCTTTCGCTACTGCAAGATCGGGTTCAACATCCACCACCCACCGCAGGAGGCGGGGCGCGCCTACCGGGCTCGGGGCCCGGAAGGGCCGTCCAGCGGCGTCCTGCCGGTGCTGATCGAGCCCCAGCGGAATGACAATGGGCGACTGACCGCCCTGTTCCCCCCGTATGACGCGCTCGAGATCGATCACGACGACGGGCTCACGGTGCGCTTTGCCTTCGAGGGCGACCTGTTCGAGATGCAGGACCATCGAAACTGGACCGATGGCAACTACAAGAGCTACGGCACCCCGCTGTCGATCCCGTGGCCGATGGATGCCCGAAGCGGCCAGCGCTTCCACCAGGTGGTGTCTGTCTCGGTAGGGGGAAAGCCGGCCAGGCCGGTGGCGGCCGGCCGGGAAGCCCGCGTCGACCTTGGCGGCTCAACCAAACAGTCTCTCCCACGGATCGGCCTCGGCATGGCGAGCCACGGCGGTTCGCTGTCGGCGCGGGAAGCCGATCTGCTGCGCCAGCTGCGCCCCGATCATGTGCGGGTCGACCTGTACCTTGAGGAGGCTGCCTGGCAGAAGGAGCTCGGACGCGGCGTCGAAGCGGCTCGGGCGCTTAACGCTCAGCTCGAACTGGCTCTGTTCCTCACCGACGAGGCCGAAGCCCAGCTTGCCGCGCTATCCAAGGAACTGGCGGCAACGCGGCCGCAGGTGGCGCGGGTCCTCGTGTTCTACGGAGGCAAGGCCTTCAGTACCGGCCAGGGCGCCACGCCAGGGCGGTTCGTCCGTCTCGCCAGCGACCGGCTCCGGGCCGCGGTCGGCACGGCGCCCTTCATCGGCGGCACCAACCAGTTCTTCGCTGAAATCAATCGAGGCCGCCCCGAGGTCGAGGCGATGAATGGCGTGGTGTACTCGATCAATCCTCAGGTGCACGCCTGTGACGATGAATCGCTGGTCGAGAACCTGGAGGCGCAGGCAGCAACCGTTGACACCGCGCGATCCTTCAGCGGAGATCTCGCCATCAGCGTGAGCCCGATCACGCTGGCCGCGCGCAATGGGCCGTATCCAGCCGGTCCCCCCGAGCCCGGGGGACTCCCGCCCGCGGTCGACGTGCGCCAGGCGTCGCTGCTGGGCGCCGGCTGGACGGCGGTCAGCGTCAAGTACCTGGCGCAGAGCCGCGTGGCATCGATCACCTATTACGAGACCAGCGGCTGGCGCGGCGTGGTCGAGGTGGATGCCGGATCCCCCATGCCGGAGCGATTCCCCTCCAGCCCCAAAGTCGTGTTCCCGATGTATCACGTGTTCCGCGACCTGGCCGAATTGAAGGCTGGGCAGCTGGTGGAGTCCACCGCCAGCGAGCCGCTGCTGGTCGACGGCCTGGCGCTGCGAACCAACGGGACGACGCACGTCCTCCTGGCCAACCTGACGCCCCGACCCCAGCTGGCCACGGTCGGCCCATTCCAGGCCGGCAAGGTCCGGGTACGGCAGCTCAACGA